>NZ_JRPT01000003.1:0-111641 GCF_000762865.1 Prevotella sp. S7 MS 2
TATATAAAAAGAAATCGTGTGCCGATAGAAGTCGACACACGATATTTTTGACTATCAATAGTAAAGTTATTCCCAGCCGGGATTTTGCTTCAAGTTTCTATTCTTATAAAGCTCGGCATTGGCAAAAGGATAGAAATACAACTTATCTTGGATGTCATAGGTAGTCAAAGGCAGACGCTCGTAACTGAGTTTGCCGTCGCTACCCTTCTTAATCTCTACCTTATAGATGTTCTTCATCTCGTCGAGAGCCTTCCAACGACGCAAGTCCCAGAAACGTTGTCCCTCGAATGCGAACTCTACTCGGCGCTCATTGCGAAGTCGTTTGATGAAAGCTTCCTTCGTCATACCCTTGGGGAACTTAGGCATCTTGACTTCCGGACGCTGGCGAACCATATTGACAGCCTCGCAAGCCGATAGCGTAAAGCCGGCCGGAGTTGCGTCTGGCCCATAGGCTTCGGCTGCTGCTTCAGCATAATTGAGCAATATCTCGGCGTAACGCATTACTACCCAGTTGTGGTGGAAGTTTTTGGTTGTCTGTCCGGCTTCAAATGTTACCTTGTTATTTACGTACTTACGCAGATAGTAACCCGTGGTAGTGGCATTGAGGAGGGGCTGTCCGTTCTTTCCACCTATAAAAGTTTCGACAGCTTCTTTAGCTGGCCATTTATCACCATTACATACAATCGTCATCTTCATACGAGGGTCGCGACTCTTGTAAGGATTGGCTGCGTGCGCAGGATTATTCCAATCGAAGACATCGCCATTGGCCATCTCGTAGGCATCAACAAGATTCTCGGTGGGGCAAGTGTTACCATTACCCTTGTTCACACCAATAGGGAAGTTGTTCGACTCGAACGATGTGGTCTCACCACCGGGTACACACATGATGACTTCGCTGCTTTGGTTGTTGGTCGGACCAAATAGATTGTTATATTTACTATCAAGTTTGTAGCCGAATTCGGACGACTTGTCAATGACATCATAAGCCGCTTTGGCAGCATCTTCCCACCGCTTCACATCTTTATTAGGATTGAAGAGCGGACTGGCCAAATACAACGTTGCACGCGATTTGAGTGCCAATGCCGTACCTTTACTTACACGTTGCATGTTGGCAGCGGCTCCGGGAAGCGTGGTAACCTTAGCAGGTAACTTCTCAGCAACAGCCGTACATTCGTCGATAACGAACTTCAATATGCTCTCAGCATTGGTAGGTTTCACGGCAGAAGCTTCTTCGGCACTTAATGTCTTGGTGACAAGTGGCACATTACCGTAACGCTTGGCCAATTCAAAATAGTAGAAAGCACGCAGCAATCTTACCTCATGCTCATAATTCAGATAACTATTATAGGTGTCTTGGAAACCATCAGAGTTCTTCCAATCGTCGTATGTCAGTCCCAAACAGTTCTCCAAATAGAAGTTGGCATCGTGTATTGCCTGATAATAATCAGAGAAAACATCGTCGACAGTACGGTTTGCCGACCACGAACCATTAACGAAACGCTGCACATTAGCAGTGGGATAAACATGTATAGCATCGTCGGTTGCCGCATCTTGTAGGGCTCCTGAAAGGCCTGTCAGGCCATTTGGCAAGTAGGTATATACTTGTGTACAGAGCTGATACACGCGCGACGGGTCGTAGAGTATCTCATCTTTATCGTAGTAGGTCGACTCGCTTGTATCAAGAAAGTCGCAGCTTGTGAACGCTGTGGCAAAGAGCAAGCCTGCCATCAGCGTAGGGATATATCTTTTTTTCATAATCCTCATTGTCATTAGAATGTTAAGTTGAAACCGATAGCATAGCGACTCATCGATGGATGACCGGTACCCATATTCTCAGGATCCATCACTTTGATATGGTCGAGGCAGAATAAATCGTAGCCACGAACATAGACTTTGGCACCGTGAACACAGCGCAGAGACTTCAATTGACGTGCATTGAACTGGTAATAGAGTTCAAGTGTGCGCAGCTTGAAGAACGAACCATCCTGCACCCACAACGAGTTAGTGACGTAATTGTTGCTCGAACCTGTCGATGTGAGGCGTGGATACTTGGCCATCGGATTCTCGGCTGTCCAGCGATTATTGTAATATTCGGTCGAAACAGTGCGGTTGTTGTACAGCGGCCAATAGATGCTAGGCGTGCTGGCCAACACACTCCTGTTGCCAACACCTTGGAACATGGCGAAGAGACCGAATCCCTTATATTCCAAATTCAAGTCTACAGAGTAGTAGATTTCAGGGAAATTGCTATAACCTATGGCCATTTGGTCGTGAGCATCGATTACCTTGTCCCCATTAAGGTCTTTGTATTTCAAGTCGCCGGGGCGTACTTCAGACAGCGTCTGCTTGACACCGCGGTTGTCAATCTCGTCCTGATTCTGATAAATTCCCTCTACTACATAGCCGAAATACTGTCCCATGCGCCCGTTGGTACGGTAGAGATAGTCGTAAGGACGATACTCTTCGTTCTGCTGTACAATCTTGTTGCGTGTAAAGGTGAATGTTCCGCCAAACGAATACTTAAAGTCTCGGCTGCCATCTGTCCAATGAATGTCAGTCTCAATGCCCTTATTGTCAACTACACCAGCATTCTGTTTCGAGATAGGACTACCGAAGATAGACGATACTTTACCGTTGGCTCCAACGAGAATATCGGTACGATGATCGTAGAACAGGTCGAACGTAACAGCCAAATGACGGAAAGCGCGAAGGTCGAAACCTAGATTCCACTTGTGAGATTTTTCATAAGTAAGGTCGGTCATACCCACTTGTGTAAGCTTCAGACCACCATCTTTCTTCGGAGTCTTGCCGAAGAAGAAGCCTCCACCGTTACCATACATATCTATATATAGGTCGTTATTGAAGTCGGCAGCACCTGAAATACCATAGCTAGCACGCAGTTTCAAGAGGTCGATGGCAGTGTCTTTCATGAAATTTTCTTCAGAAATGAGCCATGCCGCACCCACTGATGGGAAGATACCCCAACGATGTCCGGGAGCAAGGATGCTCGAAGCAGAACCCGTCAACGACAAGTCGGCAATGTAGCGCTGCTTGTATGAGTAGTGTACTTGCCCCACGGCGTCGATGAAAGCATAAGAAGTATTCTGCCCCTTAGCCGTAAGTTTATCCATGGAATATTGCAATGTGCTCTTTAAAGCATGGTCGCCCCAAGTACGATCGAACTTAGCAAAGGCTCCAAGATAGAAGTGATTGCGCGACGAACCTACCGAACGGCTGAAACTAAGAGCTGTTTCGTTGCGTAGATTCTTATACGAATAGCTCTTATTTGTCCAATCATAATCGGTCTGTTCGTAACCATAATTGCGCGTGTTGCTGTCCCAATAAGAAGCCATATTATCCAATCCTACACGTACTCCCACCGACAAACCGGGCAAAAGTGCATCCAATCGATGCACAATATTCATGTCGGCATAGAGGTTTCGCTGCTGTGAACGAGCGTAACCGGTACCCGAAATCATGGCAACGGGGTTGGTTCCGATGTCTTTCGTACCTGCCCATATACCGTTCTCATTGCGAATAGGGAACGCACCGGCAGGCACATTATACAGCGCATTGAAAATATTGGCAATGCTGGCTCCGGGTCGATTGTGCTCAGAGAATGCTCCGAAGATATTCAATTGCAAGTCGGTATTACGATTCAAGTGAATATCCAAGTTGCTACGCACGTTAAGATTAGAGAACTTAAACTGCGTAGAATAACCGCCATTGTCGTTCACCGGCTTCAGAATACCATCGTCATAAAGGTAATTCAACTGCGTGAAATACTTCACAAACGAACCACCACCGGTCACAGAGAAGGTGGCATTGTGACCATTACTATAGTCACGTAGCGACTCGCCCCACCAATCTATATTGGGATACATGCCCGGAACGCTACCATTTTGGAACGCAGCCAGTTCGTCATCATTGTATCGTGGTGTGAGACCATCGCTTACTCTACCCTCGTTCAGAGCCTTGGCATAGGTGTAACTATCGACCAACTTCGGCGTACGGAAAGGCTTTGCCATGTTAAACTCGTACGAGAAGTTAATCACAGGTTTCCCTAAAAAGCCGCGTTTTGTCTTTACCAAGACCACTCCATTGGCTCCACGCATACCGTAGAGAGCCGTAGATGGAGCGTCTTTGAGAATGGTTACCGACTCAATCTCATCGACAGAAAGCTGTCCGGGGTCACGCTCGAAACCGTCAATCAACAACAATGGTGCATTTGCATTGAGCGTATTGCGACCTCGAATGGTCAATCCTGCAGAGGTCTCCCATGCAGTTCCTTGACTTTGCAACGATTGAAGACCGGGTATCAAACCATAGAATCCGTCACGAGGATTGATGCCTTTACGATGCGAGAGCATCTCTTTGGTAGTAAAGGCAGTTGCTGTGGTCGACTCCTTTAAGTCGAACGAGAGATTACGTCCGTACTCGATGGGATATGAATCCTTGCTACGCTGCAGACTATCGGTCTGTGTCTGAGCCTGCAAGGGAAGGGATAACGGCAGGGCTATCAAGCCTACCAGATATGTTTTGAATGTCATATTACTATTCGTTTTTGTTAGAATGGAATTACCAACCGGGATTCTGAACAAGTCCATATCCCTTGCTTACTTCTCTTGAGGGGAAAGCACTGAGGCACATACGAGGCTGCCATCCGGTCTTCCACCAACTACGTGAGTACTTGGTCAGTTTGAAGGGAACGCACTCATAAGCCCTTGTCTTCTTATGACGATACACATGCAAGCCGTGCAACTGCGTCTCGAAGACATCGTATTTTTTCCATCTGATGAGGTCGAAGAAGCGTACTTCCTCGTAAGCGAACTCTACAGCACGCTCGTGAAGGAGAGCTTCGCGGAACTCTTCCTGTGTCATGCCCGATTTCAATGGAGGCATATCGACACGCGCTCTTACCTTATTCACAGCCTCGTAAGCCTCCGGTGTGGGGCCACCATTGTATTCGTTGAGAGCCTCAGCATAGTTCAGATAAACCTCAGCTAGGCGTATGATAGGCCATTGTACGGGGCGGTTGTAAGCCGCGTTGTTGCGATCGAGACCCCATTTACGACATACCAATCCTGTAATGATACTTAGATTATGAATCCTTCCTTGACTCCAGTCCTTACCCTTCGGATATTCTTTCTTCGGGTCATTGGGCTTTGGCTCCACCATATCAGCTTTACGTCCATTGTAATCGTCACCATCAAGGATGAAATTTTCGTACAGACGAGGATCACGATTTTTGAAAGGAGCTTTCTTATGTTTCGGATTATCCCAATTAAACTTGGTTCCATCCTTCATTTCAAACATATCGAAGAACTCTTTGGTGGGGCAATATGCACCCCAACGAAGTCCTTGATCGAACGTCTTATTGTTCTTCAACATAAGAATATTACGACGCGATGAAATGAGCGTCTCAGTGTTGCCACGATCAAAGTAAGCACTGGTATAAGCGTCACGCACCGACTTAATGCCGGGATCGCCATTCTCTACAAGCTTATAATAACCATTTCCACCCTTTTTCAATTCATCGAAGAAAGTCTTACAAGCATCAGCTGCTTGTTTCCAACGATTCTTATCGTAATTACCAAACCACGTCATCTTCTTCTCAGAAGCCTCACCCTCGGCAAACGGTGTAGGACTGTTGAAGAGTGGACTAGCCACAAATAGCAGCACACGAGTCTTCAAAGCCATGGCTCCGGCCTTGGTAAATCGACCGTCCCAGTTGCCCAATTCATCGGCAGGAATACTCCATGGGAAGTCTTTATTGGCTATGACAGAATCTAGAAGCTTCACGATAAAGTCGACCGTCTCTTGCAAAGTAGCACGCTTAGGGAACTCCGCATCCTCAGAAGAGAGAGCATGGTCGATGATAGGCATAGCTCCGTAGTGGCGCAGCATGTGCGCATAAAGCACTGCCACCATCATATCTGCCTCTGATTTCATGCGAGATTTCTCCGCAGCATCCATATCGGGAACGCGGTCTACATTCTCTTTGAAGAGCCAAGCGTGGCGCACAGCCGTCCAAATACCAGCCCTTGTAAACTGCATCTTGGTCACTCTGCCATTATCATTTGTATTGTCTTCTATCGATGCATTATAGAGACCGGGATAATAAGTCTTCCCCAACGACGACCAACCGATATTATCAAAATTCAAATCAGTAAGTCCTTCGATAGTACTCAAACACATCTGCGTGCGTCGACCATTGGTCTCCATACCGTAAGGTAGGTTCTCATAGCAACGCCAAAGCACACGACGAGCATACTCAGCCTTGCCAAATATCGTATCGATAGTAACGTCTGTGCTAGGTGGTTTCTGCAAAAAATCGTTTCCAATAGCTAGGTCTTCGCACGAAGCGGCGAACCCTGAGAGTAGCAGAGTCGTAACGATTGCTGCTGTATGTTTAAATAGTTTCATGATTATTTCGTTTTTAGAATCCAACTCTTAAGCCAAAGTTAATAACCTTCATCAATGGATATGCCTTACCATCGGGATTAGCTTCGGGATCACTGACTTTCAGATTGTCGAATGTAAGCAAGTTGTATCCCGACAAAGCCACACGCAACGAGTTCAGACGAAGCGCTCTCGTAATGGTCTTGGGAAAACTATAACCCAGTTCGACGTTCTTCAATCTCAAGTAAGAAGCATTACGCAACCACAGACTTGAGTTCTGATAGTTGTGCGATTTGTTACGGATAGAGATGGCAGGAGCCTTTGCGCTGTTTCCCTTTTCGGGTGTCCAGGCATCGTCTACCATATATCTCATTAAACTATAGTTGTCCATTTCGCCGAACGGAGTGCGATAAACAGAGCTCAACATACGCGAAGTCTGGAATGCACCGGCAAATGTAACGCTCAAATCAAGCCCACGCCAAGAGAATCCCATGTTCACACCGAGGGTGTAGCGAGGATAAATAGAATAGCCGATGTCGCGAATATCCTTTTCGTTGATGACTCCATCACCATTCAAGTCCTTAAATATCACGTCGCCGACAAGAGGGATATAACCGCTACCTTGGTCGGCAATGGCACCCGGCTTGCCCTTATTAGCAGCATAGTCGGCCACATCTTTCTCGGTGAAGTAACCGTCAAACACATAACCGAAGTTCTGTCCGACAGGCTTTCCAGTCTGTTTCATCCACTCGTATTCATAGTTGATTTCATCTTTGAACACGATTTTGTTCTTTGCATACGAGAGATTAGCACCTATATGATACTTAAAATCCTTGAAACGGTCTTGCCAACGCACGCTCACTTCGTAGCCGTGGTTGTCTACCTTACCCAGATTGACTGTAGGAAGTTGTACTGCCAAGTATCCGGGAATCACTCCACGAGAAATCAAGATATTGGTACGATGCTCGGTGAAATAGTCGAAATTCAAGCTCAATCGGTCTTTGAAGAGTTTCATGTCGATACCGAAGTTTTGCTTTACGGCCGTTTCCCAAGTTACGTCGCGGTTACCTATCTTACCTTCAGAGGCACCCTTGACCGATGTACTGGTGTTCACACCAAAGCTATACTGTCCGTCGACGATCTTATAAGTATCGGGCAGATAGAGGAAACGAGAGTTATCGCTCGTAATATCGTTACCCACCTTACCGTAAGAAGCTCTCAGTTTGAGATAGCCTACAACCGGTTTCAACGGCTTGAAGAAATTCTCTTCAGATACAATCCAACCCAACGAACCGGCCGGGAAGAATCCGAATCGATGACCTTTGGCAAAGTTTTCGGAACCGTTATAGCCCACACTGAAGTCTACCAAGTACTTTGTCATGTAGTCGTATGTACCTCTTCCCACGAAACCGATGTAACCACGAGGGATACCTATGAAGTTTCCACCGGGATAATACTTCATCGTCTGGTTGTACATGGCAAGACCCGACACGTGGTGAGGACCAAAGTTGCGCTTGTAGTTCAACGCTCCTTCAATGTACCAGTTGCGCGATAAGCCGTCGGACTCTTTAAAATCAAGTTTCTGATAGCTGGTAACCAACTTCAAGTCGGGCTTTCCGTCGGCATCAAGTATCGACTCATAGAGTGGTTCGCGACCTTCGCGGCGCTTATAGATAGTTACACCACTATTATATGCACCTTTCAAATGTACAGTCAAACCTTTGGTCAGGAAATCCAACTTCTGCGAAAGTTTGAAGTCAAAGTTCAACACATTATTAGCTGTAGTGGCATAACCCTTACCATAATAAGTGTTCAATGCATCCTGAAGGTTACCGATGGGCAACATTCCAGAGCCGATACGAATACGCTTTCCGTCTACAATACCTGCACCACTGAAAGGAGGCGAAGCATAGATATAGCGGTAGAGTGAGTTAATATCCTTCGTAGTACCGTCGTTATAGCAAGGCTCCTGTCGGTTACCAAAATATCCACCGAGATTCACCTGCAACGCCGTTGTCTTCGTTACATTTACATCCAAGTTCACACGATAGTTGTAACGGTTGTAGTTGAAACCTTTATCGTTACGATTCTTGAATACCTTAAAGTGGCCATCCTGAGTGAAAGCACTCAACGATGCGAAGTATTTCACGCGGTCGGTACCACCAGATATATTAAAGTTATGTTGTGTTTGGAGCGATGCTTTGCGCACTAACATATCTACCCAATCTACATCCGGATGGGTAAGCGGACTGCTATGCGTGCGGAATTTCTCCAAATCGTCGGGCTTGAAGGCTAGCATATCCTCGCCCACACCGTCGTGTATCTGAGCTTGGTTGTACTGACTTGCCCACTCGTAGCTGTTTACAAATTCAGGCAAACGAGCCGGAATCTGCCATGCCAGAGACGTAGAGAAGTTCATTTTGGGGCTTTCTTTGCTACCACGCTTCGTTGTTACGAGGATAACACCATTAGCACCACGTACACCAAACACCGCTGTAGCCGACGCATCTTTCAATACTGTAATGTCGTCTACTTCGTTCGGGTCGATTTGAGAGAACGCTCTTTCCACACCATCAACCAATATCAACGGTTGAGAGAGTGATGTACTCAACGAACCTACACCACGAATGAACAGCGCGGCACCGTCGGCTCCGGGCTGACCGCTACTCTGGATACTGGCCAAACCGGAAATTTTACCGGCCAACGCGTTCGACAAACTGGCTACTGGTGTCTTCAACAATTCGCCTTGATTGACAGATGCGAGTGCACCGGTAACGGTAACCTTACGTGTAGTACCGTAGGCAATCACCTGAACATCGGCCAATGCCACGGCGTCTTCTCTTAGATTAATTTTTAAAGGTACATTGTTTTTCACGACAACGGTCCTTGTCTCATACCCTACACACGAGATTTCGATTTTCGAACCCGGTTTCGCTTTGAGTCGGAAGTTACCATTAGCGTCGGTCACAGTTCCCGATTTGGCTCCTACCACTCTCACCGTAGCTCCTACAATAGCTCCCATTTCGTCTGTCACAGTACCTCGAATCTCAGTTAACTGATCGTTTTGTGTGATGCTATTCACAGGTTTCGGTGATGCATTTGCAGCAGAAAAGGGTAGAAATCCCATTGATAGCATCAAGATGCTACATTGAAAAAATCGTCTTTTCATTAGATATATTGATAAATTTAAAATATGTTCCCAGTTCCACTTCAATTCAAATTGAGAGGCCTAAAAACAGGTATTAGACATAATCTTTTTTGCAAATATAATAACCTAATACATATATTATATACCAATATCGTACAATAAAATACCAATATCGTACAAAACCGCATTCTCACAATGGTTTACACACTATAAATAATCATATTTTTTACAAAATATAGTACACAGTTATACTCTTCGGAAAGATGCTAACATCGTTATAAAAGGAGCGAAAATACGTATAATGAAGATAAAAACACCTTTCTAAAATACGAAAGTATGTAACATTTAAAAACGATAAAAGGGAGCAATCATACTATTGATTACTCCCCCCTTAAGATTATGAAATCGTTCAGTACACCATATTAATATCCTTATACTGATATGACTTACTTTGCTAGTTAACGTGAGTTCGATGAACCCACGTTAACCGATATACTACTTAATATTGATTGGTTCGGGCAAAGTTGCAATGTTTATTGAATTAGCTCTCATTTCACCTCTGATACCTTTGGCTTTATCGTATATCTCATTGCCTTCAGTCTTATCAGTACCATCAAGTTTGTAATAGAGTTCTAAGCCCTCACTCTTCGGATCAACACCTAGCATATGTTGTTTGATGTCGTTCTCACTACGAGCCACACTCCATACACGAACCTCACTCATATAGCCATAGAATGGACGGTCTCCCCATGGGAATCCTACCAACATACCAATTTGGAAGCCATAATCAGCATTCGGACTAAAGCCTTGGAAATCACTTTGTTGTTCAGCCCACTTTACACCATTCTTATACATAACGGTCTTACCGCTGCTTACATCGTAGGTTACAGCTAGATGATACCACTGCTTAGACTGCAATTTCTCAGGAGCTTCATACTTAATCTTTCCTGCTATCTGAGCTACACCGGCAGCAATACCACCACCAATATCTCCGACACGGAAGATTGAGAATCCTTCGCAACCCATAATGGTGTTCTCATACCAACCGGTAGCATAAACGAGTGCCTCATAGGTAAACGACTTCAAGTATGCACTGGCTGGGAACATGACGGTTATATTACTTCTTCTAAATTCTCCAACTTTTGTAATACGTATAGGATTAGAGATTACAATGTATTCTATATTGTTACCTTCTATAACAGGCATATTACTCGAACTGAGTTTGATAGGAATAACGTACGATGTGCCTTCTTTCAGTTTGTCGAGGTTGCTAAGCGATAACATGACCTTGTCTGCTGACAAATCTCCCTTGACTATCTTAGCCTTGCTAACTTCCAATTTTACATTTTCAGCATTAAGTGCCATGTGTTTGGTAGCTCCCTTAGCATTAAAATCACTGATAAGCGATGTATCTCCAAGTTCATATGAAACCTCTACGTCGTCAGAATGAACTTTCGATAAGCGAGCACTAATCTCTATGTTGAGTGTAGGCTGACCGTCGAGCGTTACTTGATGTTCTTGCTCTGGAAAGTACACTTTAGTTTCGAGCAAGTCGGCTTCGCTTTCGTTGTTGCACGCTGTAAAGAGCAATGCTCCCAATGCGAACGCCATATATCCGAAAATATGTTTATTCATAATTCTCATTGTTTTTAATCATTAAACTATTAAGACATTTACTTGCCTTCAGTCCCAGCTTCTTCGGCCTTCCTTTTTTGGAATACCTCTTGGTTTATCTGAATAGCGCGACGCATCCACTTATAGTTAGGCATGTTGTCGTAATCATTGTCGAAGCGATAAGCTCCGAATCCACCCTTGTATCCTTTGTCCGGCATTAGCGCAGCATGACGCAATAATAACCCACCATGCTCAAAGTTCTTTTCAAAGTTCTCGGTAAGAATAAACTTCTTAGAATCTACACGCAAGTGATTAATAGATGGGAAACGACCATAGGTTTGAGCTATCCAATAGTCGATATAGGGATCAAGTTCACCCTTAAAAGCAATTTCATCACCATCGTAGCAAAGCAGTTTATGTCCCTTACCTTCGGGGTCGCTATTCGGTCCAATTCGTTCACCCATCTTCTTGATAAGATAAATAACATGCTCATCAGTTTGACATGTACCATCAAGGTCAAATGTTCCGGAACCCGGTTCCCAGTCAATATCGTACCCATCCCAATCGTTTGCAATGAGCGAGTCTACCAAAGCATTGGCATACTTATCCAAACATTCGTAGTGGTTCTTCGTTTCTGGTACGCCTTCATAGCCCCAGAACTTCCAACGAGCCTTAACATATGCATCGGTTAAACGTTGCTTGTTCTCAAACCAACCTTCTGCTGTAGCTTTCTTATCCACCTCATCGTATACAGATTGTGGGGTTCTACCTTTACCAATATATCCTATCAAACAAACTTCTAAAAGCTTAGTACCTTTTACCTTCTGCACAAATTCTTTATCGGCTTTCTGCTGTGGAGTTATCTCAAAGCGGTTGGGAGCACCACTCCACATAGATACAATATCCATACTATCTGGCATAGAAGCCAAATAACCATGGCGACCCACACCGGCAGGCATCCAACTTGAGAACCATCCGAATGCTACGGGGCGCCCGTAGTTCATGGCTTGTTTTTTATATTCACGCAGATTCGCGTAGTATTCTTCGCTCTTTTCGTTGTTCATGGTATTGTATCCACCTATGTGGTCGAACGGTTTATTCTCCACCTCGATCATATCAGCGCATGAACTTAAACCAATTCCTGCTACGAAAGCTAGAAACAGTGTATAATATTTAAAGTTTTTCATTGTTCTTACGTTGTAGTTTAATTAATTATTTAAGCAATCCCACCATAGCGGAGTTCCGCCATTATCTGGACCTTTCAGCATTTGACGAGCTTTTTCCAAGTTCTCTAAGTCTTCTTTTGAAGAAGATGCTTGAGTAGGATACTGAAGACGACGTATGCCCTTTTGGCTGTCTATAAGCCCATTACTACGATTCTTATATACTCGATGTAGCTTCGGATAGCCTGTACGGCGAACCTCACTCCATGCTTCCATACCATTAGGATAAAGTGCAATCCATTTCTGAATCATAATCTTCTCCATCTTTCTATTCTGATTACCACCGTATTCAACGGTAGCTGTGGTAGGTTGTTTATAGTGCGCATCAATGTATGGATCTAACATTTCGAGTTCAAAACCAATAGGTTGTTTATCCGAATAGATGTAATCGTTTATCTTTCCTTCATCTACTCCATTCTCTTTAAACGACATAAGAATACCCTTGTAGTAAAGATTTTCATCTGTGTCTCCCATATCCCAATGCCTTAAAGCACCCTCTGCACGCAGGAAGTAAACTTCAGAAGCACGCATCCAATAGGTAGGAGAATTCTTTGCTATATTAGGCACAGAGAACGACTTATATGTATCATTATTCTTGCTTATTGTACCGGGAGGCAATGCTGCATATTTACCATAAGTACCTAGAGGCTGCGCCTTTGACCAAGAAGATTGTTGGAAGTAGGCAGGCAGACGTGGATCTTCGTATCCACCCATATAAGCATACATGGCAGAACCCATGCGTGCTTCACCATATTGGTTGGCAAATGTTTCAATATTGTTCACAAAAACAAGGCCTGCACCTTTTTCCATCTTGGCTTCATCATCCATATTTTGCATTACCGAATAAGGATTCTTAATAGCCATTTCGGCATATTTCTTAGCCTTAGCTTCGTCTATATTACTAATACGCATAGCCAAACGGAGCATGAGCGAGTTAGCATAACGAGTCCATTTAACAGCGTCACCACCGTAAACAGCATCATACTCTTGCATCACCTTAATACCTTGGTCGGCCTGCTTGGCCATGATAGCAATTGCTTCGTTAAGGTCGTCAAAGAAGTATTGATATACATCCTTTTGGCTGTCAAAAGGAACTACAAGCTTATCTTCACCGGCTTCTTTGTAAGGAATAGGACCAAACATGTCAGTAGCCTTGTGCCAAGCCGATATTTTTAATATCTGTGCCAATGCAAAGAGTTCAGGTCTATTGCTGTCTTTCGATTTTCTCTTCAATTCTTTCCACAACGGAATCACCTTCGAATACGATTCGCGGAAAGAAGTGGAAATCCAATCTTCAACCAAAGAATATGTAGTATTATTCCTACCACCAACCCAGTTATTATTCTCTCCAAAATAGCCACTATATACGTCAGCCGACAAGTGATAGGCTCTTTGGTAGTTGTTTATAATCTCAGTTTTATCGTTAATGGTACCTACAGGAGTTACCTGCTTCTGCAAAGCCGTAAGCGGAGCGCCGGCATACAGACCGTCGGTAAGCAATTCCTTATCGGTTATTTCTTGTTGATTTGTGTTTACTTCTTCGAAGCTACAAGCTGTTAAAGCACTTGCGGCAAAGAGCAGACACAAACTTTTGAATGTTATATGTTTCATGATTATATGTTATCTATTAGAATTTAAACTTAAGACCAACACCGAAGCTGCGTAGGCTGGGCTGCATAAAGTAGTCGTTACCCTGACCGTAAGTTCCGGTAGAAGCAGTTAATTCGGGATCGAAAGGCGCCTTACAGTAAATCATCCAAAGGTTATGGGCGTTCAAAGAGAAAGTTACATCCTTTACCACATTGCCAAACCAGCGTGAAGGCAAGGTATAACTGAGAGACAAGTCCTGCAAGCGTACGTTGGTAGCGCTATAGGTATAGAAACCTGCCAAAGCTGTCTCGCCTGTACCAACAGTAGCATAATAATTCTTAGCATCTACTAATCCTTGATTCGGGATAATAACGCCACCTGCGTCACGAGCATCGGCCGAAGCCTTAGAAACACCGAAACGATCCATAATAGCTTGTGTAGATGAGGTCACTACACCACCAAAACGACCATTGAACAAGAAGCTTAATGCCAAACTCTTATAACGAATGGTGTTGTTCCAACCCATAGTGAAGTCGGGAGTAGTCTTACCCAAATAGATGGGATCTACCGTTTCTACACCATAACTTCCAGAAGGACTAACGTTTACGAAGCCTTGGTTGTCTTTAGCCAACACCTTGCGAGCATAGATGTCATTGATAGAACCGCCCACTTTAAGTATTACTCGTCCATTGTCTTTGTTTACTTCAGGAATAGAAATGGGGTCAGGGCTCAATGGATGTTTGTAGTCTTTCACCATTTCCTTAATCTCGTTGATGTTTTTAGAGAATGTAAAGTTGGTTGAAACGCCTACATCTCCAAACTCATCATTGTATCCTAAGCTAAACTCAACACCACGGTTTTCTACGTTACCTGCCTGTAGATAAGCCTGCTTGTAACCGCTACTCTCAGGCAAAGTTCCGATAAAAGTCTGGTTGAAAGTATTCGACTTGTAATATGTGAAATCTAAGTTCAAACGCTTGAAGAGTTTCATGGTTAAACCAAACTCGTGCGAACGTGTACGCTCAGCCTTGTAATCAGTAAACGGATAGATGCCTGTAGGCTTCATGCTACCACCTACCAATGGTGTGGTAATAGTACCCGGAGTCATACCCGAACGTGAGACCGGTGCACCTACTTCGGTGAACGAACCACGTACCTTCAAGTAAGAAATGAATTCAGGAAGTTTCACCATCTCCGAAACGATGAGCGAAAGACCTACCGATGGATAGAAGAATGATTCTTCAGAAGAGTTTACCAAACGAGAGTTCCAGTCGTTACGGCCGGTAAGTGTCAGGTAAACCATGCTCTTATAACCCAACTCGGCGCTGGCAAACATGGCCACATTGCGAATATTAGTTTGGCCTCCATCTTCGCTTATAGAAGCATCGGTGGGGTCGATATTCTGCAAAGTAAACTTGTTGGGAACGAGAATGAGGTTACCACCATATCCACGTGAGATAGAAGAGAAGTCTGAATAGCTATAACCTAAGTTGGCTGCGAGTGAGAAATCACCAAACCTCTTGTTGATATTAGCCATGAAATCAATATACGTTTGATGGTCTTGATAGTTGGAATAACTATAGAATCCCTTACGCTTTGCAAATATATTATAAGTGGTAGCATACAATTTACGTTCGCTGGTAATAAATGTATTATCGTAACGAATACGTGATGCCAAACTTAACCAATCGGTAACTTTATAAGTTAAACCGGCATTGAACATGTAGCGATCTTTATTATTGGGAGCCAAATTGCGGTATGCTGTCCAATAAGGGTTCTGGTTTGCAAATGTTCCTTCGAGTAATGGCCAGTACTGTACAGGGATGTTACGTCCTCCATCGAGGCGCTCGAATGTCTTGATAGCTTCAAAGTTTTCGCCACGAGGGAAAAGATAAGCAGCTACAATTGGATTCCAATATTCACCCTGCGACACCATATTATTATCTTTCTGCTTGATGTATGATGCACCCAAGTCGAGTGTCAACTTATCTTGCAACAGATGCGAAGTATTACGAACACTAAAGTTATAACGGTCGTAAGTGTTGTTTGGAACAATACCCTTTGCATTGGTAGATGCCATAGAAGCAAAGGTTTGGTTATATTTGTTACCTGTTGTAAGGGTAACAGCATTGATAAAGTTAGTCCCGGTACGGAAGAAATCTTTCTTTGGGTCGTAACTTGAAGGTGTTTTCAACTTCTCACCCCAGCTGTCAAATGACCCCGGCTTGTTACCATAGGTATTTTGGAATTCCGGCATACGGAACGGATTGCTGAACTCAGCCGATGAAGAGAATGCAACAGAGAGCTTTCCTTCAGTACCCTTTTTGGTGGTAATAAGAATAGCACCATTAGCAGCATTACTACCATAGAGGGCTGCTGCCGAAGGACCTGACAATACAGAGATACTCTCAATATCCTCTGGGTTGAAGTCGGCAATACCCTCGGAGCCTACACGACCTTCACCCTTGATACCGCTATCGGTACCACCACTGTAGTTAAACAATGGAATACCGTCAATCACATAAAGTACATTGTTGTCACCATCGATAGATTTGGCACCACGCATAATAACGCGTGTTGCTCCACCCACACCACTGGCGCTCTTAGTAATGTTTACACCTGCAACCTTACCATTGAGAGAATTGATAAAGTTAGCATCTTTATTACGAGTCAACTCGTTGCTGTTCACCTGCTGAACATTGTAACTCAATGCTTTCTGCTCACGCTTGATACCGAGCGCGGTCACTACTACTTCATTGAGCACTCGCTCATCTTGCTTCATGCTAATAACGGTATTGCTCTTATTAGCAGCAATCTCACGAGTGGCATAACCTAGATATGAAACTTCCAATGTGCTATGGCTGTCGGCTTGAATAGAAAAGTTTCCATCCATATCCGATACTGTAGCCACATTTGTACCTTTCACTCTGATAGTAGCACCGATAATGGGTTGTCCAGATTCGTCAAGCACTTGACCTTTTACTGTTTTCTTGTCGCCTTTACCAACTACATTCTTACCGTTTTGTCCTACAACTCTCTTGTGTACCGTAATGAGATTCTTATCAATCTCATAGTCTACATCGCGGCCTAACACACGATTAAGAACTTCGCGTACAGGAGTTGATTTGAAAGTGGCCGTTACTTTACGTTCGGCATCCACTTCGTCGGCATTGTACATCACTGACATCTTTGTTTGCCGTTCAATCTCTTTCAGTACATTGCGTAACGACTCGTTCCGGAATGTCTTCGTGACATGCTGAGCGGCCATAGCCATCGTGCTGAAACAGAATACGACAAACAAGAAAATTCGTAGCATACTGCTTTGCTTTACTTTCATAGTGTTTTACATTTTTTTAGTTAATTATAAATTGATATATAGATTGTTTCTATCATTATGGTATTCGATTATGTTTGATATACATTATCGTGCATGAATATAGAGTTCTTTACCATTACGTTTGATTTTAATAGGCGCAATACGCTCTAGGGCAGCAGTTACATCATCGATCGTTTCTTTGTTTCTAAGCGACACAGTGATACGCGTGTCCCTAACACTCTGTGATGCGATACTGATGTTTACGGCATACTGACGTGATAATACACGCGCTAAATCGTCCAATCTGATGGATTCATACTCCATCTTATTGTCCACCCATGCATGCATATCACTTCGGTACGCACCTTTGGTTAATCTACCTGTCGTCCGATCAAAGCTTACCATTTCACCGGGTATCAAGTCCATCTGTTCTGTAGGGTTCTTTATTTCCACCTTTCCTTGTATCAAGGCCGTGGTTATTAGATTATCGCTTTTATAAGCAGAGATATTAAATTTGGTTCCTTTCACTACAATATCATAGCCTTGTGTCTTGACAGTAAATTCCTCATCACCCTGTTTCTTTACATGGAAATATCCTTCACCTTCCAACAATTCTACACTACGGTTCTTACGATTAAAGTCGGAAGAATATCTTAAAACAGAACCAGCATTCAACCATACTTCCGATCCATCGGGCAATGTCATTCTACTTTTACTTCCCATCTCAGTGGAGAAAGTATAATAGTCGACCTCTTGATGATTTGAAACAATCCATGTTGCCGTAGCACTCAGCACCATCAGTACAAGGATGGCCGCTGCTGCACGTAAGTATTTCCAAATATATACACGTTTCCTTTGGTTTTCCTCATGTTCTTGGATACCTTCCAACACCTCGTTCCAAGCTTGACGTGTCTCGTCAGTAGTCTTATTAGCGGCAATCCATTCCTCTTCCCATTGGTCAAATTTTGCACGATTGTCGGTATCAAGATTAATCCAATCGAAGAGATCCTTCTCCTCATTATAGGTGATTGTTCCATCAAAAAACTTGATGGCAACAGCGTATATATAATCTATTGTATTCATCTTTTTCTTGGTAAATTCAAACATATAACACGCAACTCTCCATTTTACCCACCCCCTTTCCTACTTTTTTTCAAAAAACAGCAAAATAATTGAATAACGGACTCTTTTTTATTTAGCTTTATAATAAATATTATCTTATTCCGAAAAGCAAAACATGCTATTTATTTTGACTTTCCATTCGTTTGCATTACCTTTGTAGAAGTTAAGCTACACTCGGCAATTTGAAAGTAAACTTTCATTGCACTCATTTGCATTATCTTTGTAGATATTAATAATCAATAAACCATTGATACAAGAAAGGGCAAACCTACAACTACTATTAGAGAATATTAAAGACGGGCATATCAATTCATACGAACGTGTATTCCACATGTATTATCCTCGTCTCAAAGCTTATGCCATGCATTTTATTCTCGATGCCGATGAAGCACAAGATATAGTACAGGAGTGTTTTATCACATTGTGGGAACGTCGCAAACTACTGATAACAACCTCTTTGTCATCTCTTCTTTTTGTTATGGTGCGCAACCGATGTTTCAACCATCTTCGTCATGAGGCACTTATCAGCCGTTTCCCTTCTACTCATATACCTGAATCTCCGGGTAGTGAAGCTCTCTACCAATTGAATCTTATCAATGATGCCGAACACGAATTGCTCTATAATGAATTGCGTAGACAAATAGATGATGTGCTAGACACACTCCCCGAACGTTCAAAACAAATCTTTACGATGAGCCGACTTGAAGGTATGAAAAATAGAGAAATAGCCGAACAACTCGGTATCTCTATTAAAGTGGTGGAACGACATATCAGTCGTGCCCTCTCAACCTTTAAAGATTTTGCTTCTAATCAACCCGATATTGCCCTTATCTTATCCTTTATGATTTGGGGATATGGTAATTATTGAATTACTGCAAAGACTTCCCACCATCGCTGCATCGTCTCTTCAGCATTGCTGAATGGGCGGGGCAGTAAGGCTGAAAAGGCGCTGCAATAACCCCACCCCTCCCTCCCCTTTTGGGGAGGGGAAATAAAAAGGGAAATAGGAGTTAAGTTTTTGAATTGATAAGTTTTTTATTTATAGGACTGAAAAGCGCCATTTCTATCTCCCTCTCCCTTTGGAGAACCATCGGTCATCGACCGAATTGTCGTTGTCGGCTGATCCGGTGCGACAGAAAATGAGGGAGATAATGGCTGGTGTGGGGCTTCTGTAGGGATGCGACATGTCGCGTCCTTACGATTAATATTATATCATCAGACAATTTCAATATATGGGAACGAATACCATATATTTGTCTGAATAATAGCCTATTCATAGCTCATTACGGATTTATCAACAATCTGTTGAAAACTCTGTGGATAACTCATCTAATAATTCAAGGATAACTATGTGGATATCCACATCCTATTTAGTAGTCCCATTAAATCGTGGATATCCACATGTTTATCACGGTGATTTCAGTAAGTTTTCCACAGATATACGCCGAAAAAAGATATAAACTTATTAACTTTGTACGTAAATCAATAGTTTTATGGAAAACTATCGTAATATATTGATTATCAAAGAAAAGATATAAAACTATCTGTGTATAACCTTATGTAAAAGGTTGATAAGCAAAATAGCAAAAAATAAGGATAAAAGTTATCAACTTATCCACGCTATATCATACTCTTCATTTTCTCTTTTTTAAAAAGAAAGAAAAGGAAATATTATAATAAAGTTGTGTTGGAAAAGTCGACAAAAACAAATATCGAGTTAAGTGTCATTGTTCCTGTGTACAATGTGGAAGATACTTTAAATCGTTGTCTGGAAAGTATTGCCGGACAACAGATACTTGCTATGGAGATTATTTTGGTTGACGATGGATCTACAGACGGTTCGGCCGATATCTGTCATCAATGGAAGGAAAAGGATGATCGAGTCGTTGTGGTGCATCAATCAAATGCTGGACTGAGTGCAGCTCGTAATGTCGGCATCGCAATAGCGCATGGTCGGTATATTACTTTTGTCGATTCCGACGATGTAGTAAGCGATCATACTTATTCTCAATTGCTCAATATACTCGCGCAGCATGCTGAATACGATATGTTGGAATATCCTGTGTCGCTACATCATGATAGTGATGACCAATGTGTATTATCATTTCAAGAGGCTGTTTATACCGATATGACGATGTATTGGTTTCAGACCGAAGCTTATCGACATGCTTATGCGTGGAATAAGATATATAGAAAAAGTTTGTTTGATGATGTCAAGTATCCTGTAGGTAGATTGTTTGAAGATATCTATACATTACCTATTCTATTAAAGAAAGCATCGTGCGTGGCTACCACTTCACAAGGTTTGTATGGTTACCATGATAATCCGAAGGGATTAACAGCATTGGCTGACGGAGCTGCTTATGAAGCATTGCTCGATGCCCAACTAAATGTTTTCAATGGTTTAGTGAATTATAAAGACTCAGAAGCATTGAGCCGTTATTATCTACACCTATTAAATATACAGATAACCGTGTGCCGGTTGACTGGTAAGCAGCCTATCCTTCTTGATTATCGAGCAAAGGTTTTGAATGAATTCAATTGGATAGGAAAGTTGAAAATAGTTTTGTTGCGCTTGTTGGGAATCAAATTTGTATGTAGATTGTTTAGTATTGTGAAGGTATGAAGCAAAAAATGAAAATACTTCTTATTGGTGAATACAGTAATGTTCACAATACATTGGCTCACGGATTGAGAGCTTTGGGACATGAGGTTACGGTCATGAGTGATGGTAATAATTGGAGAGATTATCCACGCGATATTGATATAACACGTCGACCGGGTAAATGGGGTACATTATGTTATATATTCAGACTGCTCAGTTTGTTACCTAAAATGCGTGGATATGATGTAGTACAACTGATAAATCCTGACTTTTTAGAATTGAAGGCAGAACGAATATTTCTGTTTTATCGCTATTTACGCAAATATAATAGGAAGATTTTCCTCGGTGCTTACGGCAATGACTATTACTGGGTGAACACTTGTTGTACCACGATGCCGCTTCGTTACAGTGATTTCAATATGGGAAAAGAACTTCGAAATACCAAAGATGCCCTCAAATTCAAAGAAGAATGGCTTGGAACGGAGAAGGGACTACTCAATAAAATGATTGCCGATGATTGCGATGGTATCATTGCCGGACTGTATGAGTATTGGGTTTGCTATTATCCGGAGTTCCCAAAGAAGACTACATTTATCCCTTTTCCAATTGTACCTTTGGAAAATGAGCCTGATTATACGGTTCATGAACCGCTTAAATTGTTCATAGGTATTGACCGAAAACGTTCGGAATATAAAGGAACAGATATCATGTTGCGGGCAGCAAAGGCAGTCAAGGAGCGTTATCCCAATCAAGTGGAACTACAGATAGCAGAAGATTTGTCTTTTAAGGAGTATCGGAAGCGAATGGATGGCAGTGATGTGATTCTTGATCAACTATATAGTTACACACCTTCGATGAATCCACTGGAAGCCATGAAGAAAGGTATTGTCTGTGTGGGAGGTGGAGAACCTGAGAATTATAAGATATTGAACGAAGAGGAATTGCGTCCCATCATCAATGTATTGCCTAATTATGAGAGTGTGTACGAGGCCTTGGAACAACTCGTTTTGCATCCTGAACGTATCTCACAATTAAAACGAGAAAGCGTGATATATGTGTGTCGACACCATGATTATATCAAGGTGGCACGGCAATATGAGGATTTTTTTCTTAGGAATTAGTGGGAGTTAAGAAGTTAGGAAATTAAGCCAAATGCTTATAAACATGGTATTAAATCATACAAGAATATCAAAGACTCTATACATTTGGCTTAACTCTCTAACTCCTTTATTCCTTAACTTCTGATAATCTCCACTCTTTATTAAATTAAGTGAATTGTCCCTATATTCCAAAAGTTTGGGGTAAATTTGCAATTTAAACCGAGAACTATCCAATCATGAGTTTAACAAGTATTGTAGGAAAGTTTTTTCTTCCACGTCAAAAATCTTTGGAACTTCATCAAGAGCGAGGTATGGATTTGCAACATGCAGTGTTGCAACAACTACTTCATCATGGTAAGGACACGGAATATGGACGGAAACATTTACTCAATCATACCCATACATACGAAGAATTTATAAAAAACGTACCGGTCAATACGTACGAAGATCTGAAAGAAGACATCGATCGGATGCGTCATGGAGAACCCGATGTGTTGTGGCCGGGTACAGTGAAATGGTATGCCAAGTCGTCGGGAACAACCAACGATAAAAGTAAATTCATCCCGGTGTCGTCTAACGGACTACACAGAATACACTATCAAGGGGGAAAAGATGTTGTAGCGTTGTATCTACGCAATAATCCCAATAGTCGATTATTTGATGGTAAGAGCTTGATTCTCGGTGGTAGTCACTCGCCAAACTACAACCTGCCCGGTTCGATGGTGGGCGATTTGAGTGCTATCTTGATAGAAAATATCAACCCATTTGCTAACTTGGTGCGTGTACCAAAGAAGCAAACGGCCCTATTAAGCGACTTTGAAGTGAAGCGCGACCGTATAGCTCGTGAGACATTCAACAAGAATGTTACCAATATATCAGGTGTTCCATCGTGGATGTTGAGTGTGTTGGTGCGTGTCATGGAGTTGAGTGGAAAGAAGTATCTAGAAGAGGTATGGCCTAATTTGGAGGTGTTCTTCCATGGAGGTATTGCTTTTACGCCTTACCGTTCGCAGTATGAACAATTGATAACATCGCCCGGTATGCACTATATGGAGACGTATAATGCCAGCGAAGGATTCTTTGGTATACAAGATAATCTACAGGATAAGTCGATGTTGTTAATGCTTGACTACGACGTTTTCTATGAGTTTATGCCAATGGATGAATTTGGTAGCGATAATCCTACAATTGTTCCGCTCGAAGGAATAGAAGTTGGGAAGAATTATGCTATGCTTATTAGTACCTCGTGTGGACTGTGGCGATATATGATAGGCGACACGGTGAGTTTCACAAGTAAGAATCCTTATAAGTTTGTTATCACCGGACGAACGAAGTATTTCATTAATGCTTTCGGCGAAGAACTCATCATGGACAATGCCGAAAAGGGTTTGGCGTATGCTTGTGAGCAAACCGGAGCAGAGGTATCTGAATATACTGCTGCTCCCGTATTCATGGATAGTCGGGCTAAGTGTTGTCATCAATGGGTGATAGAGTTTGCCAAAGAGCCGACCGACTTAAACAAATTTGGCGATTTGCTTGACCAAAAGTTGCAGGAACTCAATAGCGATTACGAGGCAAAGCGTTTCCACGACATCACACTACAACACTTGGAAATAGTGAAAGCACGTCCGAATTTATTCAACGACTGGTTGAAATCGAAGGGTAAGATGGGTGGGCAACATAAGGTTCCACGCCTCAGTAACACGCGAAAGTTTATAGACGAGATACTTGAAATACAAAATTCATCGGTCTACGATGCTGCTTCAAAGGTACAGTAAGAATAAGCAAAACCGGCAATACATATATATGAATCGAATGAAAGGAATAAATAGACGACTCTTCAATCAGTTATATATCGTAGTGATATTGGCTGTGGTTGCCGGAATAGTGTCTTGTGCAAGGATGGGAAATCCCGATGGTGGATGGTATGACGAGACTCCTCCGAAGGTGTTGGGAGCTACTCCGGCTGATAGAGGTACGAATGTGACTTCAAAAAATATTCGTATTCAGTTTGATGAATTTATCAAAATAGAGAACGCCAGTGAAAATGTTATTGTCTCTCCACCGCAATTGGAGACACCGGAGATTAAAGCTTCGGGCAAATATATAGACGTGAAACTGATAGATTCGTTGAAACCTAATACTACGTATACGGTGGATTTCAGCGATGCCATCAGCGATAATAATGAGGGAAATCCGCTTGGTAACTATACATATAGTTTTTCTACAGGCAGTGATATAGACACGATGGAGGTGTCGGGTTATGTGTTACAGGCCGAAAATTTGGAGCCAGTAAAAGGTATTTTGGTAGGTCTCTATGCGAATATGGCCGATTCTGCTTTTCAAAAACTTCCTATGTTACGTGTGAGTAGAACTGATAGTCGTGGCCATTTTGTTGTCAAAGGTGTGAAACCGGGACAATATCGTATCTATGCTTTACAAGATATGGATGGGAATTATACATTCAATCAGAAGAGCGAGATGATAGCTTTCAGTCATGATATGATCACTCCATCGGTGAAAGAAGATGTTCGTCAAGATACTACATGGACCGATTCGTTGCATATTGCGGCCATCGACAGAGTGCAATATCATCATTATATGCCCGATGATGTGGTGTTGAAGGCCTTTACCGAGGTGTTGACCGACCGTTATTACATCAAGAATGAGCGACAGAACCCTGATAGATTTACGCTATTTTTTAGTTATGGTAATGCACAATTGCCTCAAATTCACGGACTTAACTTCAATGAGAAAGACGCTTTCATCATTAATACCACTGTGAAACAAGATACGATTACTTATTGGTTGAAGGATACGGCGCTGGTGAATCAAGATACATTGCGCATGGAGATGACTTATTTGATGACCGATAGTTTGGGTAAACTGGTCAGTCAAACCGAACCTTTGGAAATACTCTCCAAGCAACCTTATGCCAAGCGCATGCGTGAGAAGCAGAAAGAAATAGCCGATTGGAAGAAGAAAATAGAAAAGGCGAAGAAGAAAGGTGAACCTTTTGACAGTATTATGCCGCTCAAACCATTGGCTATGGATATTAAAGTAAGTGCTCAATTAGACCCCGATAAGAACATACGATTCATATCGCCTACCCCATTAGAGATGGTTGATACTACGAAAATACATCTCTATTCTAAGCACGACTCACTGTGGTATAAGGCTCCATTCTTATTCCGACAGTTGGCAAAACGAGCTACCGATGGTACCATGATACAGCCCGATAGCCTGCGACACGGATTGAAATATGAGCTTATAGGTGAATGGAGACCGAATATAGAGTATAGTCTTGAAGTGGATAGTGCTGCATTTGTAGATATCTACGGCAATATATCGGGTAAGTCGAAGAACGGATTCAAAGTGAAATCGAACGACGAATACAGCACGTTATTGGTGACTTTACAGGGTATGGATTCACTGAATATGGTGGTACAACTGCTTGATTCAGGCGATAAAGTGGTAAAAGAAGTGAAAGCAAATAATGGTCAAGCCGAGTTTTTTTACCTCTCTCCGGGCGAATACTATATGAGATTGTTTGTAGATAGTAATAATAATGGTGTGTGGGATACCGGTAAATACGATGAAGATAGGCAAGCTGAGGAGGTGTATTATTACCCTCAGAAGTTGGAATGCCGTGCTAAATGGGATATAACACAGACATGGAATCCTAAGTCTACCGTTCTCTATAGACAGAAACCTGCGGAAATAACGAAGCAAAAAACAGATAAGAAACGCACCGTTCAGCATAGAAATGCTGAACGAGCAAGGAAATTAGGTAAACAGTATATACCTAGAATTTAAACGAATATATATGGACAGACTCACTAGAAAAATCATAGGAGCAATGCTGTTGTTGCTTATTACAACAGCCGGTCGTGCTCAGTGTTCATTTCGAAACACAGCTTTTAAGTCGGGAGAGTTCCTCTCTTATAATCTATATTATAACTGGAAGTTTGTTTGGGTCAAGGCCGGTACAGCTTCCATGTCGACAGTTCAGAGTAGTTTTGAGAGTAAATCGGTTTATAGATGCAGTCTTACCACACGTGGAAATGATAAAGTAGACAATTTGTTTGTGCTGCGTGATACACTACTTTGTTACAATTCACTCGATTTGGAACCCATCTATTATCGTAAAGGAGCACGCGAAGGCAAACGCTATACAGTTGACGAGGTGTTTTATAATTACGATGGTGGCAAGTGTAATGTGCGCCAACATCGTCAGCACAACGACGGTACGCACTCATGGGAACGTCATTCTTACAGCGATTGTATCTATGATATGGTGAGTATTTTTATGCGTGCTCGCTCGTTTGATCCTACCAATTGGAAGAAAGGAAACGTGGTGAAGTTCCTTATTGCTGATGGAAAAGGACGCACACCGGCACAGATTCGTTTCGATGGAGTGAGCGTTGTCAAGGGGGATAACGGTGTGAAATACCGCTGTTTGCGTCTTGCTTATATGGAATGGGATGAAGGAAAATTCAGGCGTATAGTAGATTTTTACGTCACAGATGATGTTAATCATGTGCCTGTGAGACTTGATATGTTTCTTAAATTCGGTTCTGCCAAGGCCTTTTTAGTTAGTGCCAAAGGGCTAAGAAATCCTATCCAGTCAATAGTCAAGTAAATTTTACAGGAGTAAGTAGGAGTTAATTGGAGTAAAAAGGGAGTTAATGGACATTTGTCTGTTAACTCCTTATTCTTTTAAAAAGAAAAAAGCCGCTACCCTCCGAAGAGAAATAGCGACCTAATGAAAGGAGGAGTGGTGCCACCAGGAATCGAACCGGGGACACAAGGATTTTCAGTCCTTTGCTCTACCAACTGAGCTATGGCACCAAACATAGCTTTTTAAAAGCGAGTGCAAAGATACTGTTTTTACGTAAGTCTGGCAAATTTTTAAGATAGAAAATATACTTATTCAAAAAAATACTGTACCTTTGCAACACCAATCGGGATGTAGCGCAGTTGGTAGCGCACTACGTTCGGGACGTAGGGGTCGGGCGTTCGAGTCGCCTCATCCCGACTTTTAGACAGTTTGCAAGCGTTGTTAAATTAGCGAAGCAAGCTGTCTTTTTTCGTATCTATGCCCTATGTATGCACAAGTGTATGCGATACGAGCGTATGATTTTGACCAAACGAGAATATCTTTGCAGTGATACTAACAAATCAAAAAGTAACATTGTATGGATAACAAAAATCAAAACACGATGTTGTCTCCTCATTTTTCACTTTGGGAAATGACTCGTTCGGGGACAGCAGAACGCTTAGGTATCAAGAATATACCTAATGATGAAGAAGTAGAAAACTTGAAATTGCTGTGTAAAAATGTGTTGGAACCATTGCGAGAACGTTTCGGTCGCATCATCATTACGAGTGGATTCAGGTGTGAATCATTGAATAATCGGGTGAAAGGAGTAGCCACTTCACAGCATTTACATGGGCAAGCTGCCGATATACATATATCGAATCGAGAGACAAGTATGCGCTACTTTAATTTTATTAAAGACCATCTAGTGTTCGACCAATTGCTCTTTGAGCGTAAACTGAGCAATGGTTGTCTGTGGTTACACGTAAGTTACCGGGCACGAAACAATCGAAGAAAGATTGGCGTAGTAAGTCTGAAATGACGTTTAAGACGGAGTTAGGAGAAGTTAAAAGGGAGTAAATAGGGAGTTAAAAGGGAGTAAATAGGAGATAATGGACATATGTCTGATAACTCCTATTATCCTCTTTTTTTACTCCCTTTTTAATTTTCTAATATATTTCTCTACTCCTTTCCGAATAGAATGTAGTCCGAAGTCGGCCGGATTAACCTCTTTTATTGGTATCCATAGACACTCTGCAGCATCATCAGAAGCCTTTAAGTCAGTGATATTGTCCACATGACAACGGAAAAATAGGTCGAGTGTGGGTATTGTCAAACCGCTGTAGACATATTGATTGGGCAGACTGAAGAGGTATTCCGCCCGTGTTACATGGAGTCCGGTCTCCTCTTTTACTTCGCGACATACACCTTCTTCTACGGTCTCTTGTACGTCGGCGAATCCTCCCGGAAGGTCTAATGTACCCTTGGCAGGTTCCTTTTTACGACGTACCACGAGCATTTCGCCTTGCTCATTGGTGATGATGGCTGCGTTAGCACTGCTTGGATTCATGAATAATTCAAATCCGCAATCACCGCAAACCTTACTTTTCTCGCTGTTGGCAATAAACTTTTGGCTGCCACAGACAGGACAATAATTATATTTATCGAGCAACATCATGTTTACCAATTGTCAGTTCTAAAGGGGAATAGTGGCAGTAGTGCACGATTCTTCACATTACCATAGCCCCAATTATTGAATGCGTAGCGCACGGCAACAGGCTTCTTCACCTCCGGACAAGTGATAATGATACCCTTGGTGTAGTGATAATATGCATTGGCTTTATGGAAAACGCGATCTTCACCGGCCACTTCAAATCCTTGTAAATCCTCGTATCGATTGATACTGTTATAGTCGTTCTTCAAGTGGACATAACAAGTGTCGTTGCTAATTGTAAAGTCTTTGAAGGCAGGACTCTCACACATAATCTCCTTCATACCATAAGTTTTGTTCAAAGCTTGCCATGCCAGTCGCTCCCCTACTTGTTGTTTCTGTGCCGGATGTATCTGTTGACTCTCGTAAGGATATACTAAATCGTCGGTACAAATAATGCCACTGTTAGGTATAACAAGCGAAGCGTTATATTGTTGTTCGCGTAACAAGGCTCCGTCATCACCATCTTTCTTACCGTAATTGTATGGAGCTATTTGCACAAAGTAGAAAGGCAGTTCGCCCAGTTTGAAGTCGCGACGCCATTGTTCTACCAACATCTTCAGTCGATTGGTATATTGTCCGGCCGGATCGCCTACGTTAGAGCAACCTTGATAATAAATGATTCCCTTGACGGTGTAGTTGAGTATAGGGTGGAAAGTGCCGTTACCCCAAAGTAACGGACGGTGATAGTCATAGCTAAACTTTTTCACTATCTGTATGGAGTCCATGGGTTCGTGCGTGTATTTCTTTAAATTGGCTTCGTCGAGCCAACTTTCTACGCGTGTGCCACCTTTGTTTGCCATGATGATACCTACCGGAATATCAAGAGTTTTATTCACTACTTGTGCGAAGAAATAGCCTGTGGCCGAAGCATTGGCAACTGTTTCAGAACCGATAACTTTCCACTCGCAAGGGCGGGTGTCCTCTTGTGGCTTCATAGCCATGGTACTGGGGATGGGTAGATAGTGGATACCACTGTATTGACGAGCTTCTGTTACAGCCTTATTATAGCCTTCTACCGGGCAGTTACCGAACCCTTTGACGGGCATCTCCATATTGCTTTGTCCTGCACATACCCATACTTCGCCGGACAATACATCCTTGATGGTGGTAATATCGCCATCGTCGAAGGTGATTTGGAAGGGTGTATAACTAGCTTTTGGGGTTGCTACTTCTACCAGCCAACGCCCATTTCTATCTGCTTTTACTTGATAACTCTTACCGTTCCACGATGTTGTTACCTTGATAGATGACCCCGGACGATCCCAGCCCCATAGTCGCGCGTTGGTATTTTGCTGGAGAATCATGTTGTCTCCAATCATCTGTGGAAGCTTCACTTTGGCATAGTTGCCTAGTGTGGTAGCCAATACTGCTGATAATAATGCGATTTGTTTTAGCATGGTCGTTTATTTATTACGATATATCAAATGCAATATTACGAAAAAAATTGCTATCTTTATTCTTATATACCATTACAAAAGAGACGATGTAGAAACATCGTCTCTTTTGTATATAAATAGTTTTTGATTCCTTTTATAACAAAGCCTTAATCTCTGCATCCAAGTCTTTTACCTGAGCATCGCGCTTGACAAGTGTATTATCGCGACCAATGAGGAAGAAGGTAGGGATGCTTTGTACGTTGTACTGCGATAATATAGAGCTGTTCAAGCCATTTTCGTCGCGTACACTAACCCAAGGTAACGCGGCAGTTTGTGTCTTCCAAAAGTGTTCATCGGGGTCGATAGATACCTGATAAATCTCAAATCCGGCAGCATGATACTTGTTATAGAGCGAGCGCATCATCATAATACGTTTCGGACTCTCGGGAGTACTGAACACATGGAAGTCGAGTAACACTACTTTTCCGGCTAGTTGAGTCAGGCTACGCATGTTACCATGGTTGTCACGCAATGGAACGTCAATCAAACCGGCTAGCTTTACCTTGCTGGCATCAATGGTAGCGGCTTGCTGTTTGGCTTCGAGTATGCGCACGTCTTTCATTCCTTCGATGGCGATATTGTGTAGGTTCAGTCCTCGTTCGGCCTTGGGATAATAAGTATCCCAGCTAGTTGCTACAGCAGCAAATACCTTGATGTCGTCCTTATTATTGCGAGGATTGAAGATAAGCGAGTTTATATTGCCCAGTGTGAAAGCCTGAAAGAGTGCGAAATAGCTGTATGCCTTCATGGGTTCTTTGAAGATATAGCGTGTCTTTACATTGTCTTTGTAAGCTGTGAGCACCTTGCCTATACTGTCTTCTACAGCTTCTACGCCTAAACTAGGGTTGTTGGCGATGGCGTTAACCTGCGCTTGAAGTCCCATTTGCATCAAAGCCAACTCTTTTATCTTCGTACAGTTGTCACTTCCGCTTACTTCGTATTTAGAAGCCATCGTGGGGTATGATGCCTTCACATTTACAGTTTCGGTAGAGTCAATAGACAGATTGATAATCTGTCCAGCTATGCGTAAGCGGTAGAACTCAGGCGCATTGGTGGCTTTTTCGTCGAAACTAAAAGAGCCATCGGCATCTAGTTTTACTGAGTCGGTGACTACCGGACCATTCAGACTCATATTTTCAAAGTAGAGAATAGAATCTTTAGCATCGGTAATTTCGCCGTTGACATGGAACTTCTTGTTGTTACAAGAGACTAAGCTCAAACTTGCCAGCACGATGACAGCTGCAATGTGGAATTTAGATATACTCATTTATTAGGCTATTTCATGATTTGCATACAAAAGTAATAGAAATGGGGCGAAACACAAAATTAATTGTTTTGTTTTTTACACCATTTTACAGACACCAACAACCATTATGACATGGTTCTCCATCAGAATCGTTCCACCGACTTATCAGAATTGTTTCATTAGTGTATAACCGGCATAGACAGCCAGTATTCCCACCGTTATGCTCACGCCGGCATAGAGAGCTGCCGTGAACGGATGGCCGTCGCGTAGAAGCGTGAGATTCTCGTTACAGAAGGTAGAGAATGTAGTGAGTCCGCCACATAGGCCTACTGTGAGGAACAACTTCATGTCGCCACTCACCCATGCCACGCGTGCCGACAGGGCATAGAAGATACCTATGAGTAGACAACCCAACAGATTGACCACCAATGTACCGTAAGGGAACGCCGAGAGAATGGTGCCCTGAATAAAGCGCGAAAGCAAAAAGCGAAGCACCGTTCCTATGGCTCCGCCCAAAGCTACTATTAATATAGTTCGTATCATCAGTGTGTAAAGGTAGTCATTTTCATGGGTTTACGTGTCGATGGAGCCACTTTTTTATGTAGAGAGGAAGTGTCTTGTGCGGGAAAACCTCTGAAAGAATAGGGAAAATCCCCCTTATGTATATGGAAAACCCTTTGTCTATGATGCATAACCTACGTAACTTTGCAACCATCAAACAGTCAACGGACAAAGATTAGAGAGTAAACATAAAGAATTAGAGAGTTATAAAATTCAGGATAAGACTGTTGATCATAGGTATTAGGTTAACCTCTTAAGGGTTAGAAGATAGATGACTCAAGTTACATGACGTATTGTGTATGTGGCAGGTTTTTATTCCACTAAAGGAATAAGACCTGCTTTTTTCTTGTTTATTGACAACCTGTATGAGAGTATTTTGTATATTTGCATACGTTTAACCAAAGAAAGGAGATGCGTTATGAAAAGACAACCGAAGATGCATCATGAGGACGATTTCGACCTTGAGAATGTGTATAACGAAGACGAGAATTTCTTTCGGGGATGCGAAAGTGTGTAGATTTTAAGGTGATAAAAAGCCTCACCCCAACCCTCCCCATAAAGGGGAGGGAGATAAAGATGAACTTTTTCCGTTTCTACAGAAGCCTCTCCCAAGCCATTATCTCCATCATTTTCTGTCGCTACAGAGGCCTCACCCCAACCCTCTCCAAAGGGAGAGGGAGAAAGAAATGGGCCTTTGTCGTCCCACAACTTAAAAACTTATTAACTCAAAAACTTGACCCCTATTCCCCTTTTTATTCCCCTTTCCCTTTTGGGGAGGGTTGGGGTGGGGCTGTTGCAACGCCTTTTCAGCATTGCTGCTCCGCCTCTTCAACAAAACAGCTAAGGCTTTGCAGCATCGCTGCAAAGCCTTAGCACTCAATTAATGATAATCTTATTGGATGACGAGACGGCCACCTTTGACCAACTCATCGTGCGATATGCGGTACTTGGTAAGCGGTTTTCCGCCCAGTGTCATACGACGAATGCGTTCACCTTTGGTCTGTTTTTCTATCACGAGATCGCCCTGTGGATAATACTTTTGGTCGAGATGTAACGTCACTTTGTCGAAAGTAGGCATCGTAATGCTGTAATACGGACTGCCGGGACAGTCGGGATAGAAGCCCATCATAGAGAAGAGAGCCCATGTAGACATTGTTCCGGTATCGTCGTTTCCGGGAATTCCGTCGGGCTTATCGGTGAAATGCTGTGCCAAAAGACGTGTTACCTCTTTCTGAGTGCGCCATTCCTCACCGGGGAATTGGCAGAAAAGATAAGGATAAGCAATATCCGGTTCGTTGGCAGGGTCGTATAGTTTTTGGTCGAACACCATTTGCAGACGGTCTACAAACTTCTTATTGCCCCCCATCAGTTTAGCCAATCCTTTGACATCGTGGGGTACATAGAAGGTATAATTCCACGCACTTCCCTCGTGGAAACCGGGCGCATTCGAGAAATCGGCGCCATCTTTGGGATTGAAAGGAGTCAGGAATGTGCCGTCGGCCTTGATAGGTCGCAGTGTTCCAAACTCTTTTGAGTAATAATGACGATAACCTAAACTCTGCTTACGGAAGCGTTTTGCATCGTCTTTTTTGCCGAGTGCATCGGCCAAATTAGCCAAAGCATTGTCGGCCACATAGTACTCCAAAGCGTGGGAAACGCTGTTGTCGCCCGACTCATCGGCTGCATATTCGCCCAGAGGCACGTAACCGCGCTGCAAGTAAGGGTCTATGTCGGGGCGCATCTTGTTGTCTTTGCTCGCCGTGGTAGCTGACTTAACGAAAGCAGCATAGGCTGTGTTGATGTCGAAATCGCGCAATCCTTTGAGGTAAGTATCGGTGATGGCAGGGATGGAAGGGTCGCCCTCCATGGTCCAAGTCTCGCGCCCGAACAGCTCCCACTTAGGCATCCATCCCCATTCACGGTACATATCTACCATTGAGCGTACCATATCGAGCTGTCGGTCGGGATAGAGCAAAGTTTCAAATTGATGTACATTGCGGTATGTATCCCACAATGAGAACACCGTATAGCGATTAGTGGTGGTCTTACCGTTGCCACTATTCTCCATCAATGGATATTCACCGTTGACGTCTTGAAGGATATTGGGGTGTATCTGACTGTGGTAAAGAGCCGTATAGAAGACCCGACGTTGTGCCTCGGTACCGCCCTCTACCGTGATACGGTCAAGGCATTGAGACCAAGCTTCGACCGCTTTGGCACGAATATCGTCGAACGAAAGCGACGGCTGTTCGGCTTCCAGATTCTGTCGGGCATTGGCTATGGAAACGAAAGAGACACCCATCGACACCTCTATCTGTTCGCCCTCAGCGCAGTCGAAGTCGAAATAATAGCCCACTTGATCGCCTGCTAGTTCGCGACCATAAGATGTATAGAGCTTGTAGCGGCCATTGTCTTTATCCCATTGTCCCTCTACGCCTGTCATCTTCGGCTGCTTTTTCCAGTATCCGGAGCTTTTGGGAGCCTTGTTCACACGCATCACGAAGTACATGGGGAACACTGCTTGCGCGGTATAACAGAAATTGCCAAGTAGTCGATAGCCCTCTATCTCAGTGTCGGAAACGCGGCGTACCATGCCACCCACTTCGTTGGTGAGACCGTCGCCGACGTTCAATAAAATGTGACCTTCACCCTTTGGGAAAGTATAGCGTTCGCGCGAAGAGCGCAGGGTAGATGTTGCTTCGCAGCCGATACCATATTTCTTGAGTTTCACGGCGTAATAACCGGGCGATGCTTTTTCGTCGGTATATTCAGAACCGTAGTTATGATAGTCGACATCGAGCTTACCTGCAGTGGGCATAGTGAGCAATGTACCGAGTTCGGGACATCCCACACCACTTAAAGTGACATGTGCAAAACCGGTAAAAAACTTGTTGTTGTATTCGTAAGGAGCCGACCACCAGCGAGCATCCTTGTCATATTGATTGAGGTCGGAGCCCATCACATTGAACGGAACGACCGACATCAGTCCATGAGGAAGTACTGCCCCCGGATTACAGACACTGAAATTGGTTGTCCCGATAAACGGGTCTACATAGTCCACATTTCGCTCTGCCATCATCGGCATAGCTGTCAACAGCAGCAGAGGTAATAAGGTTTTAAATTTCATGCAGTTCGATTGATAGTTAAAATTTAAGCGTAAAATTACGTAAAAAATGGTAATCGCCCAAATTTAGAACTTTTGCATCACCCGATTTTCTTTATTTTTAGTATATTTGCAGTCATTATAAACTATAAAGCCTAGTCATGATATTAAGGAAAAAAATATTGTTATCATTAGCCATTATTGTGCCTATGGGGCTTATGGCGACTGTTCAGAATAACGAAAAACAAGCAATTGATTACGTCAATCCGATGATAGGGGCAGGTGGTCACGGGCATGTATTCGTGGGAGCCAACGTGCCTTTCGGCTTCGTACAGCTAGGTCCGACGGAATATACCCGTGGTTGGGACTGGTGTTCGGGCTATCATTACAGCGATTCTGTGCTCGTAGGGTTCGGTCATACCCACTTGAGTGGAACCGGAATCGGTGATTTGGGCGACATTGCTTTTCTGCCTGTGGCCGACAAAAACCAGAAAGATGTGAAGTTCTCACATGCTGCCGAGACCGTTCGTCCGGGCTATTACACCGTGAAATTGCAGCATCCCAACGTGTTGGTGGAGCTTACCGCTACCAAACGTGCAGGTTTTCACCGTTATTATTACGGTGCCAACGTGAAACAAGGACTTATCGCTTTGAACCTGAAACAGGGTATTGGATGGGACAAAATGACCAGTTGCAAGTTCACACAAGACGGTGCTACCACCATCAGCGGTTATCGTATGTCGAGCGGATGGGCCAAGAATCAGCAGATGTATTTTGCTGTCGAGTTTTCACAGCCGGTGAAATTGGTGCAGAATCAAGACTCTGTGGGTGTTTTTGCATTTGAAAACAATGGTACACCACTGCTTCTAAAGGTCGGCTTATCGGCCGTAAGTGTAGAGAATGCACGAGAAAATTTGAAAGCAGAAATCGCAGGATGGAACTTCAATCAAGTGGTGGCTGATGCACAAAAGGCATGGCAAGACGAATTAAGTCGTATCACCGTGCAAAGCGACAACGAAGCTCAAAAGACTATTTTCTATACAGCTATGTACCACACCATGACCGCTCCATCGGTATTCAGCGACGTGAATGGACAGTATCGTGGTGCAGACGGACAAGTACACAGTGGTAATTCTGTCAACTATACCACTTTCTCGCTGTGGGATACTTATCGTTCATGGGGGCCGCTAATGACCTTGATTCAGCCTAAACTGATGGGCGATGTGGCACAAACTTTCATGAATATCTACCGCGAACAAGGCAAACTGCCCGTTTGGCACCTTGTAGGTAATGAGACAGACTGTATGGTTGGTAATCCCGGAAGCATCATGTTGGCCGACTTAGTGCTCAAAGGTTTTGTGAAAGACCGCACTGCTGCTTTCGAAGCCTTGAAGAACACATCGCTTAAAGACGACCGCGGACAGAGTTTCTTAAAGCAATACAACTACATACCTTACGACAAAGACGAGACCATGGAGACCGTGGCTAAGACCATGGAATACGCCATTGCCGACGCCGGTGTGGCCAAAGTAGCGAAGCTCTTGGGCAAGACAGCCGACTACAAGCTATTTACCAAGCGCAGTCAGTCGTATCGTAACCTCTTCGACCCAACTGTAGAATTCATGCGCGGACGTGATTCCAAGGGTATATTCCGTCAAGAATTCAACCCATTCAAGACCATTCACCGCCAAGACGACTATACAGAAGGCAACGCATGGCAATATACTTGGCTCGTACCACAGGATGTTCACGGCCTCGTAAACTTGTTCCCATCGGAGAAAGCATTCGTGAATAAGTTTGATTCTTTGTTCGTTGTGACAGGTGATCTTGGTGAAGAGGCTTCTCCGGATATATCAGGTTTGATTGGACAATACGCTCATGGCAATGAGCCAAGTCACCATGTACTCTATATGTACAACTATGTGGGACAGCCATGGAAGGGTGCCAAGCTCATGAGACAGACCATGGACGAGATGTACACCACCGATATTGATGGTTTGAGCGGTAACGAAGACGTGGGTGCTATGTCGGCTTGGTACGTGATTTCAAGCATGGGCTTGTATCAAGTAGACCCATCCGGTGGTAAATATGTATTCGGTTCACCCATTTGGAATGAAGCTACGTTGAACGTAGGCAGCGGAAAGACTTTCCGTATCACGACGGTTAACAACAGCAAGGAGAATATCTATATCCAGTCGGTGAAACTGAATGGAAAGAAATATACGAAGTCGTACATCAACTATACCGACATCGTGAAGGGTGGAACATTGGAATTCACCATGGGCAACAAGCCTTCTACATTCGGTACAGCAAAGAAAGACAGACCTTAAAGAAGATATGAATAATCGTAATAAACAGTTATTAACAGCAGCAAGCATGGGTTTGCTGCTTGCTATGCCCACCACGAAGACATGGGCACAAGACGTAAAAGTAGAGCAAAGATACTTGACCGTAGTTCCTGATAATACCACGAACTACGTATCGAAACGGCACCCTGAGAGCGAAAGACTGTTCCGATCGGAGGCTGTGGATAAAAAGATTAAGGAAGTACAAAAGCTTCTGGCAGGTAATCCGAAGCTTGCTTGGATGTTTGGTAACTGCTTTCCAAACACCTTAGAGACCACCGTACACTACAGCAATGCGTCGGGTGATGACGATACATTCGTCTATACGGGCGACATACATGCCATGTGGTTGCGCGATTCGGGGGCTCAAGTATGGCCTTATGTGCAGTTGGCCAAGAAAGATAAGAAGCTTGCCAAGATGATTCGCGGTGTCATCTTGCGCCAGTTTAAGTGTATTAATATCGATCCGTATGCCAATGCTTTCAATCCCGGACCAACGGGTGACGGCTGGCAGAACGATGAGACCGATATGAAGAAAGAGGTGTATGAGCGCAAATACGAGATTGACTCGCTCTGCTATCCCATTCGTCTGGCTTATTACTATTGGCTCGTGACGGGCGACAGCAGCATCTTTGGTTCGGAATGGCAAGCCGCCATCGCCAACGTACTGAAGACTTTTAAGGAGCAACAACGCAAGAACGATTGCGGTACATACCATTTCTTACGTGTCACCGACCGCACTTACGATACCGTGGGATGGGGAGGTTACGGTGCACCGGTGAAGCCTGTAGGACTGATAGCGTCTGTTTTCCGTCCTTCGGACGATGCAACGACCTATCCGTTCCTTATTCCTTCTAACTTCATGGCGGTAAGTTCATTACGCAAATCAGCAGAGATTCTTACCAAAGTGAATAAGGATGAGACCACGGCAAAGGCATGTACAGAACTCGCCAACGAAGTAGAGGCAGCTTTAAAGAAGTACGCTGTATACAATCATCCGAAGTATGGAAAGATCTATGCGTTTGAAGTTGACGGATTTGGAAACCACTTGTTGGCCGACGATGCGAATGTTCCAAGTCTCTTAGGTATGGGTTATTTGGGCGATGTAAGCCTTGACGACCCCATTTATCAGAATACTCGACGTTTCGTTTGGAGCGAAGATAACCCATGGTTCTTCCGCGGTAAGGCAGGTGAAGGTATCGGTGGACCACACGTTGGATTGAATATGGTGTGGCCGATGAGCATTATGATGAAGGCATTCACATCGAAAGACGATGCCGAAATCAGCCAATGTATGCGCATGTTACTGACCACTGACGCCGGAACAGGATTTATCCACGAGTCTTTCAACAAAGACGATGCGAAGGATTATTCGCGTGCTTGGTTTGCATGGCAGAACACTTTGTTCGGTGAACTGGTGCTGAAACTTATTGATGATGGTAAGACCGATGTACTCGTGAACTGTCTAAACGCTAAATAAAGGAACATGATGACTAACGAAAATCAAAAGAAGATCAGTCCGATAGCATGGGTTCCGACCCTATATTTCGCCATGGGAATGCCTTTTGTGGTACTCAATATGGTGTGCACATTGATGTATAAAGGACTCGGCGTGAGTGATACGCAGATTGCATTTTGGACAAGTAGCATCATGCTTCCATGGACATTGAAACCTCTATGGAGTCCTTTCTTAGAGATGTATCGCACCAAGAAGTTTTTCGTAGTATTGACACAGTTGCTTTCCGGACTCCTTTTTGCCCTTATAGCATTTGCTTTACACCTGCCCGACTTCTTCGCTATCACCATTGCTATGCTCTTTGTGGTGGCGCTAAGTGGTTCTACCCACGACATAGCAGCGGACGGAACGTATATGTCGGTGCTCAATAACGAGGAGCAAGCACAATGGATTGGTTGGCAAGGAGCATTCTACAATATCGCCAAATTAGCTGCAACGGGTGGCTTGGTGTATCTTGCTGGCTTCTTCATCGACCATTACGGAGTGGCTCAGGCATGGACGATTATCATGCTCATCATTGCTGTTATCATGGTAGTATTGGGCGTTTATCACATCTTTATACTCCCTTCGGGGGGGAAACAAGCTGAAACCGGTAAGACATTAAAGGAGTCGTTGACCGAATTATGGGGTGTTTTCGTGGAGTTCTTCCAAAAGAAACACATTATTTATTACGTTTTCTTTATTATTCTCTATCGCTTTGCAGAGGGCTTCGTGATGAAGATTGTGCCGTTATTCCTGAAAGCTTCACGTGCCGATCAAGGCCTAGGAATGACAGAACAACAAATCGGTCTGTGCTACGGAACGTTTGGAGCGGCAGCCTTTGTCATCGGTTCCATCCTCGGAGGATATTACATTGCCCACCGCGGATTGAAGAAATCGCTCTTCTCGCTAGCCTTGGTGTTCAACCTACCATTTGTGGCTTACACTTTCTTAGCGTTTGAACAGCCAGAGAATATGTTCTTCATCGGTAGTGCCATCACGCTCGAATACTTCGGTTATGGATTCGGATTTGTAGGTTTGACGCTCTTTATGATGCAACAGATAGCACCCGGTAAGCACCAAATGTCGCATTATGCATTCGCCAGCGGCATCATGAATCTGGGCGTAATGTTGCCCGGTATGCTCAGCGGATTGGTGAGTGATGCCATCGGATACAAGATGTTTTTCGTCTTTGTATTGGTATGTACCATCCCGGCTTTGCTGATTACGAAGTTTGTTCCATTCACTTACGAAGACCAAAAATAAGATTATTCAATTACATAAGAAATAAAAACTCAATAACCTTATGACAAAACTTATCATCCAAGGGCAGCCATTGCCCAACATGCCTTGGGAAGAACGTCCCGCCAACTGTAAGACAACCGTATGGCGTAGTGAGCGCAATCCTATCATTCCACGCGACCTTTTGCCTACCAGCAACAGTATATTTAATAGTGCAGTAGTACCCTTTGGTAAGGGCTTTGCGGGTGTTTTCCGCTGCGACGACACTAATCGACGCATGGTATTACACGTTGGTTTCAGCGACGACGGTGTAAAGTGGAACATCAATGAAGAACCTCTTCGCTTTGAATGTGACAATGCCGAGATAGGCGAATGGGTGTATGGATACGATCCACGCGTTTGTTTTATCGAGGATCGTTACTATGTAACATGGTGCAATGGCTATCATGGACCTACCATCGGAGTGGCTTGGACCAAGGATTTCAAGACTTTCCACCAGCTGGAAAATGCTTTCTTGCCCTATAACCGTAACGGTGTACTATTCCCAAAGAAAATCAATGGCAACTTCGCCATGTTGAGTCGCCCATCCGATACTGGGCATACGGCTTTTGGAGACATTTTCTACAGCGAATCGCCTGATATGGAATTCTGGGGGCACCATCGCCATGTTATGGCACCGGCTCCCTTTGAACAGAGTGCTTGGCAGTGTATGAAGATAGGTGCCGGACCTATTCCTATTGAAACAAGTGAGGGTTGGTTGCTCTTCTACCATGGTGTATTGCATTCTTGTAACGGCTATGTATATGCCTTTGGTTCGGCTCTTCTCGACCTTGAACAGCCTTGGAAACCCATCTATCGCAGCGGTCCTTACCTCATCACACCGCAAACTCCTTACGAATGTATGGGCGATGTACCTAACGTTTGTTTCCCTTGTGCCGAGTTACACGACCCCGAAACCGGTCGCGTAGCCATCTATTACGGATGCGCTGACACCGTAACCGGCCTCGCATTTGGCTACATCCCTGAGATTATTGAGTTCACTAAGAAGAACAGTATTATTTAATCAACCTATAAACATGAAAAAAACATTATTATCAGTAGCTATCATGATGGCCTCATTATCATTGCAGGCAGCTGATGCTAACTACAACGTAGTGCCGCTACCTCAAAACATTGAGATGGTCAAAGGTAAGGCTTTTGTGCTCGATGCCAACACTGTTATCGTTGCAGATGCCGATGCTGACATGCAGCGCAATGCTCAATTCTTGGCTGATTTCATCAAAGAGACCACCGGAATCCAAGTTTCCGTGGCTCAAGGTAAAACCAAAGCAAAGAGTGGAAACATCATATTACGCTTAAATAAGAAGCTCACCAATAATGAAGGATACCAATTAACGGTAGACGGAAAGAACGTCACTATCGAGGCATTAACCCCGGCTGGTGTGTTCTACGGCATCCAGACACTACGCAAATCATTGCCCGTAGGTACTGAGGCCAGCGTCAACTTGCCCGCAACAAAGATTTCCGATGCACCTCGTTTCGGCTATCGTGGTGGTATGTTGGATTGTGCTCGTCACTTCTTCCCAGTTTCTTTTGTGAAGCAATACATTGATATGTTGGCTCTCCACAATCTCAATACCTTCCACTGGCACCTTACCGAGGATCAGGGATGGCGTATGGAAGTGAAGAAATATCCTAAGTTGACACAGTTGGGTGCTATCCGTGAGCAGACATTGGCGGGACATTATGGTAGTGGATTGTACGATGGTACTCCCTATGGTGAGGGCATGTACTACACAGAAGCGCAGATGCGAGAGATTGTAGACTATGCTGCTAAGCGCTATATAACTGTAATTCCTGAGATAGATATGCCCGGTCACATGCTTGGAGCATTGCGTGCTTATCCCGAATTAGGTTGTACCGGTGGTCCTTACAAAGTAGCTGAAGAGTGGGGAGTATTCCCTGATATCCTCTGTGCAGGTAAAGAAGAGACATTTAAATTCGTAGAAAACGTTCTTGACGAACTCTGCGATATCTTCCCATCTAAGACCATACATCTTGGTGGAGACGAAGCTCCGCGTGTTCGTTGGGAGAAATGTCCACTCTGTCAGAAGCGTATTAAGGATCTCAACATCACCGGTAAGAATGGTTTCTCGGCCGAAGCTCAATTGCAAGTGTACTTCCTGAACCGTGTTGCTAAATACCTTAAGGGTAAGGGACGCAACGTTATTGGATGGGATGAAATACTTGAAGGCGATGACATAGACCCTGCTACTACCGTCATGAGTTGGCGTGGTGTTGAGGGCGGAAAGACCGCTTCTGATCGTGGTCTGAATGTTATCATGTCGCCTACCACTTACTATTATCTCGACTATTATCAGACAAAGGACAAGAGCAACCTCTTGTTGATTGGTGGAAACCTCCCTGTAGAGAAGACATATAGTTATAATCCGGTGCCCGACGACGCTTCTGCTAATCTGAAGAAGCATGTAGTGGGTGTACAAGCTAACCTATGGACTGAGTATATTCCATGTGCATCTGTGGCAGAATATCAGCTTCTTCCTCGTCTCGCGGCAATGGCTGAGACTGGCTGGACAGCCAATGATAAGAAAGATTTCAATTCGTTTAAGCAGCGCGAAGGCAATCTAACCAAACTCTACGATACCAAGGGTTGGGCTTATTGCAAGGAAGCTTGGCAACAAGAAAAGAAGTAAATCCTCTTTCACCCAGCAATCTTTTGCTCGATTGTTGGGATTTTTTTGCCTTTATTTACTGTATTTCAAGTTATTATCTACATTTTTTTCCGACACTTATATATAATATAACTATAACTCATGAAAGGTTTACGCATCTATTTCACTATTATTCTAGCTTTTTTATGCTTACAAGGTACAACTGCTCAAAACAACGATTTCCATTTCCATGGAACATTAACAACGTGGGGAGACACCCTCGTTGTAATGCAACCCATGCATCCGGAATACGCTGATACCATTATTCGACATAACGGAACATTCGACTTCCTACTTCCCATCAAAACTTCCACGCTAGTAGACATTGTATCGTTATCCGCACTGAGAAATATCAACCATGAACAGATAGAACGCTTTTTGGCCGTTCCGGGGGAAACGTTAGATTACAAAGAAGGCCATCTTGCGGGCAGCTCCTTCTATCAAGTATATGAACAGACGCTCAACCACGTTATAAGAGACAAAGACAAGCCGGTTACACGAGAGTCTATCATCGACTACGCATTGGCTCATGCTGACTCAGAAAATGCGGTCATAGCCTTGTCAGAATGGCGAACAAATTATTTGTTGACGAGCGACGAGATGGAAGAGACGTATAAGAAGCTGTCGCCCGATATACAGCAAGGACGACTGAAAGAGTTTTTTTACGATTTGGTGCAATGGAAAAGAGACTTCGAAAACAAAGTACAAGAGGCTCAACAGACCGAATCCGGTATTGTAAACCAGTCTGCTCCCGACTTCGCTTTGCCCGATACGAACGGTCGTATACATCGTCTTAGCGACTATCGTGGCAAGTATATACTCTTGGATTTTTGGGGAACTTGGTGCGGAGCATGCGTCAAGGATCTACCTAGGCTGAAACAATATGCCACACAATACCAAGACCGAATGATGGTTATCGGTGTGGCTTGCAACGACAAGACAGATAGCTGGAAACAGTGTATTGATAAACATGAGTTGTCATGGCTTAATCTCATACAGCCCAAAGACGGCAAGACTACACAACAATATGGCGTATTGCAGTTTCCCACAAAGATACTGATAACACCAGAGGGAAAAGTAATAAATGCTCCGCGAGGCCACGGTATCTATGAATTCATAGACAAATTGTTTAGTCAAAAAGGCAATCTATAAATCAATAATGTGCAAATATACAAAATCATATAAGGCAAATACAATAGTTTTTCTATAAAATATTACACTCATCCGAAGAATTGCGTGATGGAATAATGACTGTCCGGAGGACAGCCCTATCAATCGCCGTAGTGTTGGAGCGAAGCGAAAACCTACGGAAATAAGGGTAAAGGTATTCGAGTCTGAAAGACTCCCCCTTTGATAATTATGCTGATGGGTAGTCTTAGCAGACTGAATACTTGCCATCACACAACACCGTAGGTTTAAAAGCCCACGGCTATGAAATGGGTAGTTCTACGGACTGTTAATGCCCATACTATTATATGATTTCACGGATGAATCCCATTTTGCCCCGTATATCAATAAAAAAACTCCCTACAATCTTATGAATGATTGCAGGGAGTTTCTATATTTCTACAGTATTATGAACGCCACAAACCGTGAAGGTTGCAATATTCGCGAGCATAAACATCGGTAGCGTCAGTCTTGAATTCAGCTACAGGAGCCTCACCCGGCTTCAAGTATTTACGCATTACCATATCGCCAGCGATGAGTTCAATCCACTGGATAGAGTGTTCTTCCAACATTGGATGAGCTACAGAACCAACAGTTACTCTGTATCCGCCCTCAATCTTCTCTACAACAGGTACGTGTTTCTCTTTGGCTGCGTCTACACTATTCTCTTTTAGGAGCTCCATAGGTTCGCCACAACAAGCCAACTCACCATCTGTAGGATTCAATACTTCTACGAGGCTTCCACATTTAGTAGAACGATAAATTTCATTTAACTTCATAATCTAGTTCGTTTTTATTTTAATGTATAATGTTTATTTTAAAAAATATATCTCATTCGATATTGCAAAGATAATAAAAAAAACAATACATGCAAATATTTTAGCAAAAATAAAAATCCTCCTCGCAGTTTTCAGCAAACCATGAGGAGGATTTATTACACCTTATTATATATATGCTTTTCGCAAGTTGGTGTGTAATTTGGAGTTATGAGAAGTTATTGGAAGTTAGCAGGAGTTGTCGGACAAATGTCTGTTAACTCCTTTTATCTTCCGTTATCTCCCGATAACTTCAGCATCGAACATGAATGTTCGACGTGAGTTCTGTACACGATAGTTAGTCGTTGTTCTCGTTATGCTCGTGACGTAGCTGACGATCACCATCTCTACGAGGACGGCGTTCGCCGTTGTTTTCGCGACGAGGGCGGCGCTCGCGCTCTACATAACCTTCAGGTTTAGGCAACAATGCACGGCGAGAGAGCTTGTATTTACCAGTCTTGGGGTCAATATCAACCAACTTCACCTGAATCTTATCGCCTTCCTTGATGCCTGCCTCTTCGACAGTCTCAAGACGCTTCCAGTCGATTTCGCTGATGTGGAGCAATCCGTCCTTGCCCGGGAGAATCTCTACGAAGCAACCATAAGGCATGATCGAACGAACAGTACCGTCGTAAACCTCACCTACTTCGGGGATAGCCACGATAGCCTTAATCTTAGCCAACGCTGCATCAATAGCGTCTTTGTTAGGAGCCGATACCTGTACGTGACCCTTACCGTCGCTCTCGTCAATGGTAATCGTAGCGCCCGTATCTTCCTGCATCTGCTGGATAATCTTTCCACCGGGGCCGATGATAGCACCAATAAATTCCTTAGGAATATCGAAAGCCTCGATACGAGGAACCTGTGGCTTCATTTCTGCGCGTGGCTCAGAGATGGTTTCCATCATCTTACCAAGAATATGTTCGCGTCCAGCCTTTGCCTGCATCAGGGCTTGTTCCAAGATTTCAAAACTCAAACCGTCGCACTTGATATCCATCTGAGTAGCTGTCAAACCATCCTTTGTACCGGTGGTCTTGAAGTCCATATCGCCCAAGTGGTCCTCATCGCCGAGAATATCACTCAAGATAGCAAACTTGTCTTCGCCCGGATTCTTAATCAATCCCATAGCGATACCCGAAACAGGCTTCTTCATAGGTACACCGGCATCCATCAATGCCAATGTTCCGGCACATACGGTAGCCATAGAAGAAGAACCGTTAGACTCCAAAATCTGGCTTACCAAGCGAACTGTGTAGGGGAACTCAGCTGGAATCTGATCCTTCAGACCGCGCCATGCCAAGTGACCGTGCCCGATTTCACGGCGACCTACGCCACGTTGAGCCTTAGCCTCGCCTGTAGAGAACGGTGGGAAATTGTAGTGAAGGAGGAAACGCATGTAACTCTTCTCTAATACGTCGTCCACCATCTTCTCGTCAAGCTTTGTACCAAGTGTACAAGTAGACAGAGACATGGTCTCACCACGCTGGAAGAGCGCACTTCCATGAGGCATTGGAAGAGGCGAAACCTCACACCAAATAGGACGAATATCGGTAGTCTTACGACCATCCAAGCGTATTCCTTCGTCCAAAATGCAACGACGCATGGCATCGCGCAATACATCTTCGTAGTAGCGAGCAGCTTCGGCATGCTTTTCTTCCAGCTCATCGGCTGTCAGATCGGTATGAGCTGCATCGTACTTCTCGATGAAGTCGGCCAGTATTTTGTCGAAAGCATCGTGGCGTACGTGCTTTTCCAAAGCCTGCTTGTTAATATCATATACGGGCTGATACAGCTCGTCGTTCATCTGCTTACGCAAATCTTCGTCGTTCACTTCGTGGCAATATTCGCGCTTGGTGTCTTTGCCCAACTCCTTAGAGAGTTCGTCTTGCAACTCGCACATAGGCTTGATAGCCTCGGCAGCAACCTTCAATGCACCAATCAAATCTTGCTCTGAGACTTCTTTCATCTCACCTTCCACCATCATGATGTTGTCCTTAGTAGCACCCACCATCAAGTCCATATCGGCATCTGCCATCTGTTGGAAAGTAGGATTAATCACGTACTCACCATTAATGCGTGCTACGCGAACCTCAGAGATAAAATAATCGAAGGGAATATCTGAACAAGCCATGGCTGCAGAAGCTGCAAAACCAGCCAGAGCATCTGGTTGGTCTACGCCATCGGCTGAAAGAAGCATCACTTGTACATAAACTTCAGCATGGTAATTAGAGGGGAAAAGGGGACGTAGTGCACGGTCTATCAAACGTGAAGTAAGAATCTCGTTGTCACTAGCTTTGCCTTCGCGCTTGGTAAATCCACCGGGGAATCGACCGGCAGCACTGTACTGCTCGCGATAATCTACTTGCAAAGGCATGAAATCTGTACCCGGAACGGCATCCTTAGCTGCACAAACGGTTGCGAGGAGTACGGTGTTGCCCATGCGGAGTACCGCAGCACCATCGGCTTGTTTTGCAACTTTTCCGGTCTCAATTGTGATGGTTCTTCCATCAGGCAATTGAACTGTTTTTGTAATTACGTTCATCTAAAAAATTAAAACTTTATTGTTTTGACTTACATCTAAAAAATATTTCGTGACAAAGATACTGATTTAATAGGGAAGTAAAGACTAAATGGTCAATTATTTTGTAATTTATCACATTACTGCAAGGGCATAACAGCAATCTTGCCTAACCTCCCCAGTTTTTATGCATGGCCGAGGCAGCAATGTTGAAGAGGCGCTGCAACAGCCCCACCCCAGCCCTCCCCAAAAGGGGAGGGGAATAAAAAGGGGAATAGGAATTAAGTTTTCGAGTTAATAAGTTCTTAAATTATGAAGCAGAAAAGATTATTCTCTTTCTCCCTCTCCCTTTGGAGAGGGCTGGGGTGAGGCCTCTGTAGCGACAGAAAAGATTATTCTCTTTCTCCCTCCCCTTTATGGGGAGGGCTGGGGTGGGACTTTTCTATCATCATGGATTTGTAATATGTGGAAGCGAATGTAATTCTCCCCAACAATAGGGTATGATTTGGGAGTTGAAAATGGGCCTTTTATAGAGGCTAAAGGTTTTATAAAACATGTGGAAACCTGCTATGTAGTGTGCCAAAAGGCACATCACGACATCCCTATTTTTCTTTTTTAAGATGAAAAAGGGAACTATTCAGACAGAATTGATTAATTTTGCAAGATATAGTATCCAGTATGAAGATAAAAGTAGTAAATACCGGTCGTCAGCCATTACCGCAATATGCGACGGCGCAAAGTGCCGGACTCGATCTCAGGGCAAACATCGATGAGCCCATCATTCTCAAACCTTTGGAGCGCAGACTCATCCCCACGGGGCTGCATATCGCCCTGCCTGTAGGCTACGAGGCGCAGATACGTCCTCGCAGTGGACTGGCTTTGAAGCATGGACTCACGGTACTCAATACGCCGGGAACGGTGGATGCTGACTATCGTGGCGAGATTATGGTGCTGCTGATCAATTTTTCCAACGAACCGTTTACGGTGAACGACGGTGAGCGTATTGCCCAAATGGTGATAGCACGTCATGAACAAGCCGAGTTTGAATTGGTGGAAGAACTTGATGAAACCGAGCGTGGTGTGGGCGGATACGGACATACCGGAGTGAAATAAATATAATAAACTTTCGCAAGTTTAGAAGTAAGCGGGAGTCAACAGGAGTGAAAGTCTCTGAGAGACTTGTAGTCAACAGACGATAATTTGGTCTTTTATATATAGTCATACGTCTGTTAACTCCGACGCATAGCGACTAACTTCCCTTAATTTCCGATAACTCCAAAGGTGAGCATCATTGCGAAACTGAGATAGAATATGAAGCATTTGATATCTTTATTGGCGGCTTTCATGGGTGCAGCCATCTTATACCCTGCCCTAGCCGACAACGATATACATACAACCAAACCTAAGTTTACGGTTGATACCATACCGGCTGTCATTCGTAACAGTTACGAAGCTCATTTCTTGGAGGCTGCGCGACAACTCAATGCCAATCACGACGACTCGGCACTGACGTTGTTGAACCGTTGTATTGATATGAAACCGGAGGCTGCCGAAGCTTATTTCCTGCGCTCACGTATCTATGGTATACAGCACGAAGACACGTTGGCCATGGCCGATTTGCAGCATGCTGCCGCGCTCAATCCGCAGAATAGCACCTATCAGGAGAACGTAGCACAGAACTATATCAACTTTCGGCAGTTCGATAAGGCTATCGTTGCTTTTGAGAAACTATATGAGAACAATCGAGACCGTAGTGATGTACTGAATGTGTTGATACAACTTTATCAGCACGAAAAGAACTACGATATGATGCTTGACGCCACCAACAGACTGGAACTGATGGAAGGTAACAGTGAGGATATGACGTTGGCGAAGATACGTATCTACGAGATGAAGGGCGATAAGAAGTCGGCTTTCAAAGTTCTCAAGGCACTTTGCGACGCTCATCCCAGCGATGTGAACTACCGAGTGATGATGGGTAACTGGCTGATGCAGAACAGTAAGCAGAAAGATGCTTACAAGATATTCCAACAAGCATTGAAAGAAGAACCCGACAACGTGTATGCTGAAAGTTCTATGCGCGACTATTATCGTGCCACGGGTAAGGATTCTTTAGCGCACGAATTGACGGAACGTATCTTGATGAGTCGCAAGACGAGCTCGCAAGACCGCGTCACCATGATGCGACAACTGATTCAGGAGAGCGAGAAAGATGGTAAGGACAGTATGGATATTGTGCGATTGTTCGACCGCGTATTACAACATAATCCGAAAGACGGAGACGTGGCTGAGTTGGCAGCAGCCTATATGACACTGAAAAAGATGCCCGAAGACAGTGTCAAGCGGGCGTTGAATCGCGTGCTAAGTATTAGTCCCGATAACGTAGGTGCACGCTTACAACTCATTCAAGGGTTGTGGTCCAAGAAAAAGTGGGACGATATTATCGCGCTATGCGAACCGGCTTTGCTCTATAATCCCGACGAAATGGCATTCTACTATTTCAAGGGATTGGCCTATTATCAAAAGGAGAACAATGATGAAGCGCTGTCTACGTTCCGCAAAGGGGTGAGTCAAATCAACTCGAGTAGCAATCCCGATATTGTATCCGACTTCTATGCTATCATGGGAGACATACTTCATCAGAAGGGACAGGCCCAAGAGTCGTTTGCAGCTTACGATAGTTGTTTGCAATGGAAGTCTGATAATGTGGGTTGTCTGAACAATTATGCTTACTATCTTAGCGAAGAGGGGCAAGATTTGAAGCGTGCTGAGGAGATGAGTTTCCGCACAGTGAAGGCCGAACCCAAGAATTCTACTTTCTTGGATACTTATGCTTGGATTCTATTCTTGCAAAGCCGATACGAAGAATCGAAGATTTATATAGATCAAGCTATCAAGAACGACACCGACTCGGTGGTGAGTGCGGTGGTCTTGGAGCATGCCGGTGACATACACGCTATGTGTAATGAACCTGATAAGGCGGTGGACTTTTGGCAGCAAGCCGTCAAGGCGGGTAGTACAAGTGCGCTGATACAGAAGAAATTGAAGTTGAAGAAATATATCAAAGAATAGGTATGATGAGAACAAAGATAATTTATAAGATAGGATTGATGGGCATGAGTGCGCTCTTGTTCCTAGCCTCTTGCGGCAGCAAAAAGGCTTTGGTAAAAGAAGGACAAGGCGTTGCCGGTGTGACCACCCAATCTGGTAAGACGGCCGGAAAGGCTACTAATGCGACTACTTCCGACTTGCAACGACTGGCATTTGTGCAGAAAGTGGCCGACACCAAAGTGTATGCGGAGAATATTGTAGGCGGTATTACGTTCAATTTGAAGGCAGGCGACAAGGATATTACAATGCCCGGGCAGTTGCGTATGCGTAAAGATGAGGTGATACGATTGCAGATTACCATCCCGTTGCTGGGTACAGAGGTGGGGCGACTGGAGTTTACACCAACCTATGTGCTCGTCATCGACCGTCTACACAAGCAATATGTGAAGGCCAATTACAATGAGTTGGACTTCTTAAAGAATAACGGTTTGAATTTCTACAGTTTACAGGCATTGTTCTGGAACCAATTGTTCTTGCCCGGACAGCAGAAAGTATCAGAGTCGAACTTGAAGAAATATGGTGTCGATTTGCAGGCTATGGGCGCTATGGTGCCCGTGACTTTGACCGATGGTAACATAACTTATCAATGGAATGCAGATAAGAATGACGGTCGAATCATGCGTACCGATGTCACCTATAAGAGTGCACAGCACGGCACATCGACCTTGGTATGGAACTATTCCGATTTCAAGAGCGTGGGTGTGAAGTCGTTCCCCGGTACACAGGTGTTCTCTTTTACCACCACAGCTACCAAGAAGAAACAGCAAGCTACAATCTCTATCTCTATGAATGAGGTGACAACCAACGGCAACTGGGATACACAGACGACTGTATCTGATAGATATAAGCAGATTGCAGCACAGGATATCTTGAAACAAATCATGAACTTATAAATGAAGAAGATACTGTTGATATTGTTGGCTGTAGCTTTTACTGCAGTTGCTCCCGCCCAAAAGAAGACGGTGAAGACGCAGAAACGGAAGGCACAGACGACGGTTAAAAAGAAGAAGACCACTACTACAAAGGCGACAAAGAAGAAGACAGCCGTCTATTCCAACGCGTCTATTAAGAGTCTGCAAGGTCAGCGCTCGCAGATACAAAAGAAGATTAAGCAACAAGAACAGCAGTTGCGAGCCAATCAAGCCGACGTGAAGAAGCGATTGGAAAATCTCATTAGCCTGAATACTCAGATTGATGAGCGACAGAAAAATATCGAAGGTATTCAGAAAGATATTCACCATATCGAGGGCAACTTGGATATATTGAAGGCGCAGTTGCAAACATTGGAGCAACAATTGGCCGACCGTAAGACAAAATATATCAAGTCTATGCGTTACATGGCACGCAATAGTACGATACAAGATAAGCTGATGTTTATATTCTCGGCAAAGAACTTGGCGCAGATATATAGACGCTTACGCTTCGTTCGTGAATATGCCGACTACCAAAAAGCCCAAGGCGAGATGGTCAAAGCCAAGCAAGCACAAGTGGATAGTAAGCATCAGCAGTTGCAGGATGTTCGTAGTCAGAAGAATAACTTGCTTTATAAGGGTAAGAAAGAACAGTCGGCGTTGATTGGACAGCAGGACGAACAGAAGAAAGTAGTGGCTTCGTTGCAGAATCAACAGAAGACGATTCAGAAGGTAATCAACGAACAACGCCAGAAAGATGCGGCTCTGAATGCACAGATTGATCGCTTGATAGCCATTGAAGTAGAGAAAGCCCGGCAGCGAGCTATTGCTGAAGCGAAGCGTAAGGCGGCCGCTCAAGAAGCAGCAAGGAAGCGTGCTGAGGAGTTAGCTCGGCGGAAAGCAGCAGCCGAAGCAGCGGCACGAGAGAACGCTCGTCGTATTGCTGAGGCTAAAGAACGTGAGGCTAAGTTGAAGGCCGAGGCCGAAGCGGCTCGTCAAGCACAACTTCAGGCAGCGGCAGATGTTGCCAAGAAGGAGAGTAAAGAGCGTGCTCAGAAGTTGGCAAATGAAGCTGCTGAACGTCGGGAAGCAGCAGAACAAGCTGCACGTGAGGCAGAGTCGGCTCGTATAGCGGCCGAACGTAAGGCACGAGTAGATGAAGCTCGCGAGGCCAAAGAGATAGCCGATGCTACGAAAAAGAATAATGAAGCACAGCGATTCAGTACGGTAGACCGTATGATGAGTGGTGGATTTGAAGCTAACAAAGGTCGATTGCCGATGCCGATTACTGGTAGTTATCAGGTTGTGAGCCACTTCGGACAACATAAAGTGGATGGTCTGAAGAACGTAAGTTTGGATAATAAAGGTATCAATATCAAGGGAAATTCGGGCTGTATGGCTCGTTCCATCTACGATGGTGAGGTGAGTGCTGTATTCGGATTTGCCGGTTCGATGGTCGTTATGGTGCGTCATGGCGCCTATATCTCGGTATATTGCAACCTGAAATCGGTGAGTGTGACGAAAGGACAAAAGGTTTCTACCCGCCAAGCATTAGGTGCTGTAGGTATCGACAACATCCTCCAATTCCAATTAAGAAGAGAAACTGCCAAGTTAAACCCTGAGGTTTGGTTGGGGAGATAAAGAGTCTAGCGATAGATAATATTTGTAAAAAGTAATTATCTATACGGCTCAAAGATAGCAAGAAAATCTTATTAATCGGCTCAAATTGAGCTGATTAAGTATAATTTTATATCGATTTTGAACCGATTAAGGGCTTTTCAAAATTGTTGGTAGAACGGTATCTTGCATCCATCCAGTATCTTTTGATACATGTCGATGGCGTTTTCCATCTCTTGGATATAGATGAATTCATCGGCAGAATGCGAGCGTGATGACTCTCCGGGACCAAGTTTAAACGATGGGAATGGCATGAGAGCTTGGTCGCTGAGGGTTGGTGAGCCATAAGGAGTAAGGCCCATGTCTATACAGCGACGTACCAAAGGGTGTTCAATGTCGATGTGCGACGAGCGGAGATGGAACGAGTGGGCATGCACTTCCGACTTTACATGTCGGCAAATAAAGTCGTATACCTCTTGATTATCGTAGTATTCGTTGGTTCGGATATCCACCAACATCTTGCATTCATCGGGTATCACATTGTGTTGTGTGCCTGCATTGACAACCGTTACCGTCATCTTTGTCGGACCAAGAAACGGACTCACCTTCTCAAAACGATAGTCGCGAAGCCATAGTAGGTCGTCTAATGCCTCGTAAATGGCATTCACTCCCTCGTTACGGGCGGCGTGTCCCGATTTCCCACGAGCTATGACGTCGAGCACCATCAGTCCTTTTTCGGCAATGGCAGGCTGTAATCCGGTGGGTTCACCCACTACTGCCACATCAATAGATGGCAATAATGGCAACACACGACGGATACCATTAGCTCCCGAAACCTCCTCTTCTGCCGATGCCAAATATACCAAGTTATAAGGTTGTGGACGCTCCACTAGATAGCGGAATGTTTGTAGTAGGGTGGTCAACCCGCCTCCACAATCGTTGCTACCCAACCCGAATAATTTTCCATCTTTAATCGTTGGACTGAACGGATTGCGTGTCCAAGTTGCCACAGGTTTCACAGTATCGAGGTGAGCATTCAACAACAGAGTGGGACGCGAGCTGTCAAAGTGTGGGTCTATCGCCCATACATTGTTCGCCTCACGGCAAGGTGAGAAACCATAATCGGCTATGGTTTGAAACATTACATCGGATGCTTTTTCCTCATCTCGGCTAGTTGATGGGATGGCAATGAGTTGGCTGAGCAGTCGAACGGCTTCGTTGGTATATTCTTTCTGTGTCATAGGTGTAGGCAAAAGTAATAAAATAATTATATCTTTTTGCTGTTCTATCTGATTTACACTATCTTTGCAAGAAATAAAATCGTTAGATTATGCAAACAATATGCCACCTCTCAGTCCTTATTCATGAACAAGCAAAGAAGTATGCGAACCGTCCTGTGTTGACATATCGTAATTTTGGAAGCAGAGAGTGGAAGACTGTTTCATGGAATCAATTCTCTTTACGCGTCAAACAAGTGAGCAATGCGCTTCTTAATTTGGGTATTAAGCCTCAAGAGCACATTGCCGTTTATGCCCAAAACTGCGTACAATACCTCTATACAGACTTTGGTGCTTATGGTATAAAAGTTGTTTCTGTGCCGTTTTATTCTACTAGTAGCGAGCAGCAGATACAACATATGATTAACGATGGAAGCATCCGTTTTGTTTTTGTTGGCGAACAGGAACAGTATGATAGAGCCCATCGTATTTTTGCATTATGCCCTACTTTGGAGCGTATCATCGTTTTCGACCGTGGCGTAAGAATCAGTACGCACGACCCTGCAAGTATTTATTTCGATGATTTTATAAAACTTGGAGAAGACCTTCCTCGCCAGACAGAGGTCGAAGCATTGTGGAAAGAAGCTTCCGACGACGATTTATGCAACATCCTTTATACCAGTGGAAGCACCGGAGATAGCAAAGGTGTGCAGCTCACATACAGTCAATATACTGCTGCTCTCAAAGCGAATGGAGAGTGTGTACCCGTCGGTGAGAAGGATAGAGTCATCAATTTCCTTCCTTTTGCCCATATTTTTGAGCGTGCATGGGCATACTTATCCTTGTCAGCAGGTGCACAGTTGATAGTCAATACCAATCCGAAAGAGATACAGGATAGCATGCGCGAGACCCATCCTACGTGTATGAGCAGTGTCCCAAGGTTTTGGGAGAAAGTCTATATAGCTGTAAAAGCACGTGTGGAAAGTTCAAGTGCGGTGCAACGCAAGTTGTTCTTGCATGCTTTGTCGGTCGGTAAGAAGCGCAATATAGAGTATCTCAGCAAAGGCAAACGAGTACCGTTGGCACTTGAGTTGGAATATAAAGTGATGAATAAGACTATTCTCAGTCTTGTGCGTAAGCAGATAGGACTTGAGAATCCCAATATCTTCCCTACGGCAGGAGCTTATGTTTCGCCCGAAGTAGAAGAGTTTGTACATTCCGTTGGCATTGATATGCTCGTAGGATATGGACTCACCGAGAGTCTGGCCACAGTCTCTTGCGACCACAAGGGTAAACCATTTACCTTGGGATCTGTAGGTCGTCCAATCAATGGGCTAGAGATAAAGATAGGCGAAAACAACGAAGTCTTGCTCAAAGGGCCAACGATTACGCCCGGTTACTACAAGCGCGATACCACCAATGCAGCTGCTTTTGATGAAGACGGATTTTTCCATACGGGCGACGCAGGGTATCTGAAAGATGGCGAACTCTTCTTGACCGAGCGCATCAAAGACCTCTTTAAAACTTCGAATGGTAAGTATATAGCTCCTCAACATTTGGAAGCCATGCTGTTAGTCGATAAATATATAGAGCAAACAGCGGTGGTAGCCGACCAACGCAAGTTCGTTTCCGCGCTTATAGTTCCTGAATATACCGTCCTAGAAGAGTGGGCTCGCGAGCATCATGTGGCTTTCAACAACCGCGAAGAACTGTGTAATAATGCCGAGGTCAAGCAGATGATGAAAGAGCGTATCGACACGCTCATGCAGGGATTGGCCTATTACGAGCAGGTGAAACGATTCACCCTGTTGCCTCATCATTTCTCGATGGAGACGGGAGAATTAACCAATACGCTCAAACTGAAGCGTGGAGTTATCAATAAGAATTACAAGAACGTCATAGAAGACATGTACGCTGAATAGGCCGGTACGCTCTATCGACACATCAAATAAGTAAATGATTACATCCGATCAACTCAAAAATGTGATGGAGCGTGCCGACGCTTTACATCATTATTTGAATATAGACCAGAAGAAAGTAGAGTTCGAAGAAGAACAATTACGTACCCAAGCTCCCGACTTTTGGGAAGATGCGCAACGCGCTCAAGACCAAATGAAGAAGGTAAAGAGTATCGAGAAGTGGCTCAAGGACTATCAACAAGTACGCCAACTTGCCGATGAGTTACAGTTGGCTTTCGACTTTTACCGCGACGAAATGGTCACCGAACAAGAGGTAGACGACCTTTATGCGAAGGTTATCACGGCCATTGAAGCGCTCGAACTCAAGAATATGCTCCGTCAGGAAGAAGATCCGATGGACTGTGTGATGAAGATTAATTCCGGAGCCGGCGGTACCGAGAGTCAGGATTGGGCTTCCATGCTCATGCGTATGTATATGCGGTGGGCCGAAGCTCATGGATATAATGTCACCATCAGCAACCTACAAGATGGCGATGAGGCCGGCATCAAGAGTGTCACGATGAAGATTGAGGGGAGTGAATATGCTTATGGCTATCTCAAGAGCGAGAATGGTGTACACCGATTGGTACGTGTTTCACCATTCAATGCACAGGGTAAGCGCATGACAAGTTTTGCCAGTGTGTTCGTAACTCCGCTGGTCGACGATACTATCGAGGTGTTTGTAGACCCTGCCCGACTCTCTTGGGACACCTTCCGATCGGGTGGTGCGGGCGGTCAGAACGTCAATAAGGTGGAGTCGGGTGTGCGTTTGCGCTATCAATACGAAGACCCCGACACCGGCGAACAAGAGGAAATCTTGATTGAGAATACCGAGACGCGCGACCAACCTAAGAACAAAGCCAAGGCCATGCAGCTTTTGAAGTCGCAGCTCTACGACCGTGCTATGAAGCGACGCCTCGAAGCTCAGGCCAAGATAGAGGCCGGTAAGAAGAAGATAGAATGGGGAAGTCAGATACGAAGTTACGTCTTCGACGACCGTCGTGTGAAAGACCATCGTACTAATTATCAGACCAATGATGTGGATAGTGTGATGAATGGCAAGCTCGATGAGTTTATCAAGGCTTACCTCATGGAGTATCCGGAAGAAGAGTCGTGATAGAGTGAAGGAGTTATATCCTCCCTCCTATTCTTTCTAATGCCCCTACTCTGCTTATCCTTTTCCAATAAATAACCTTTAATAAAAAATATATGAGTAACAACAGCAAACTGCACCGCGAACAACGCGCTGCTAAACAAGAGAAGCAAGCTAAGAAAGTAATCAACTGGATATTTGTCGGTTTGATTCTATTGGCAATCGCATTTGCCATCTATTCGATGACTATCGTATAATCAACTTGACTTTCGCAAGTTGATGTATATTGAGGAGATAACGGAAGATGACGGGAGCTAAAAAGGGATAGCAGGCATTTAGGCCGATAACTCCTATTTACTCCTAGTAACTTCCAATAACTCCTAAGTTGAGCATCCATGCGAAACTTAAATAATGAATATGAGTGGATTAGAAATTGAAAGGAAATTCCTTGTGAAGAAAGGCGACATGTATAAGCGTGCCGCCTTTTCTTGTAGCCATATCCGGCAAGGCTATATTCCGGCGCAAGGTGCTACAGTAAGGGTGCGCGTACGCGACCATCAAGCCTTTTTGACTATCAAAGGTCCGTCGGTCAATGGGGGTATGTCGCGTTATGAATTTGAAAAAGAAATCACGCTCGATGAAGCCGGTCATCTGCTGGAATTGTGCCAAGGAGGCGTCATCGACAAGCATCGCTACCTTGTTAAGAGCGGTAGCCATGTCTTCGAAGTTGATGAATTTCATGGCGATAACGATGGCCTCATCATGGCAGAAGTGGAGTTAAGCGACGAAACAGAGGCTTACGAGAAGCCCGATTTCATCGGACTAGAAGTGACGGGCGACCGCCGTTTCTACAATTCCCATCTGCTTCGCTCGCCTTTTAGTGTTTGGAGAAGCACTTTACCAGAAGAATACCGATAACTTGTCCCACTATTACGCCGAGCCCATCGGCCACGAAATCGAGCCAGTCTCCACTGCGTCGGCCACCTGTACACGTCGCTTGTGCTATCTCTATGAGCCCACCCATGACGAGCGGAGCAGCGCAAGCGGTAATCAATGCCTGCCTCCAAACGATAGGTTGATGCCTGCGTAGATATTCAAACCACACGATGCTACACAACATGAGATACATCACGACGTGCGTCCACTTATCTATTAGCGACACATGAGAGAGTGGAGTCTCCGGTATAGGTATCAAACATATCACCCAAATGACTACCACTAGCAACGTTGTTAGCGGATAGTACTTGATTGTTTCAGCTATTTTATTCATCTTTACAAAGGTAATCAACTTCTCGATAATAACATGTTATCATAGCGAGAGAATTGCATTCGCTCACGTATTACAAATCCATGATGATAGAAAAGCCCCACCCCAGCCCTCTCCAAAGGGAGAGGGAGAAAGAGAATAATCTTTTCTGTCGCTACAGAAGCCTCTCCCCAGCCCTCTCCAAAGAGGGGAGGGAGAAAGAGAATAATCTTTTCTGTCGCTACAGAAGCCTCTCCCCAGCCCTCCCCATAGAGGGGAGGGAGAAAGAGAATAATCTTTTCTGCTTCATAATTTAAGAACTTATTAACTCAAAAACTTATAACTCCATCTCCCATTGTATCTTCCCTCCCCTTTTGGGGAGGGAGGGGTGGGGCTGTTGCAGCCCCTCTTCAGCGTTACTGTCTCGCCCATTCAGCATCGCTGCAGAGCCTATACAGTAACGTTGTCGCAGCCTTGCAGAAAAAAGAAAAAAATGATGTTGAGAATTTGTTGATTCTCATTTTCTTTCTACTTTTGTCACTGTTGTTTTGCGAAATAATAAAATTTACTTGATAATCAGATTCTAATTAGCTTTAATACAAGATGAAAACAAAGCATTTAGTAGTATTCATGTTCGTGAGTGTGTTATCTCTCCTCGGACAAAACGTGTATGCACAGACTAGTGAAGTCAACGATACCATTTCGCAAGATTCCACATCTACCATCACCACAGTGAATTATTGTATCACGTACGACGACCTGCAAGCTGGGCATTGGAGCAGTGTCGACTCTGTAGAGGTGGTTACCAAGAGTCGTACCAAGCAAGCGTGGTGGGGCGGAAAAGGTTTTAAGTTCGACTCTGATAATAAGGCTACGAAGCGCTTACTCAAAAAAGAAGCCGTGGCAGTGATGTATCGTGATACTCTGCTTTTCAATTTAAATCATCTCAAAGACCGCGGAACCCTCTTTGGCAAGGGCTATGTTCGTGCACACAAGATGGCCGACGGTCGTTATCTCATCCTCTATTTCGATGTGGCAAAGATGAATACCAAGATGGCCGTTGGAGGTATGTTCGGTCTTATAGGTTCGTTGGCCGCCTCTGCGTCGGCTAACAAAGTGGCTAAACAAACTGTATGTTACATCGTGACACTGGGTGAGAAGAAGGTCAAGATTATTGATGAGAAAGTAATGCTTAGTTTGCTTGCGGGGCGTCCAGAGCTATATGATGAATATTATAAGACTAATAAAAAGGAGCGTACCTACGCCGAACATATCGTTCCGGTGCTGAAAAAAGCCGGTATTGTAGGCGAGGATTAAACGAGGAAACCTCTTCCCTAGGATGAGGGGAATATAAGAATGAAGAACATAGAGACGATGTAAGCATCGTCTCTTATTGTTTAAATCGCTTATCATCCATTTTATTTGCTATGAAGACTGAGTACATCTCATTTCTGCTCGCGCGGTATTTTATAGCTCATGTAGAATGCTCAATAGATAGAAATACAATATGCTGTATCCACAAACCATAGTATTGTCTTTGTCGCGAAGCAACCAAAGAAAAATAACCGCGGACAAAGTCCGTGGAAAGTAGATCGTTATCGGTTATCAGTACCGAAAGTACTGAATAGGAATATCATGTAAGGAGGGCGCGGATTTTATCCGTATTGAGTACCTCTCGGCACTCATTTTCCTTGTAGATACATTTTTCCAGCGGTAATAAACCGCTGGTTATTCGTCTCTAGTCGCTTTACGACATAAATCGGAAGAAGCACTTCTTCTTTCTGTAAGTAGAGGTCTTACTTTACTTATGAATTTATTTTATTCTGGAGACTTAAAGGCTCCGACTATTGAATGGACTGTTCTTCTAGCGAAAATAATTGTTGTTTTTCGGGCAACAAAGGTTAAAATGTGGTTTGTTTTTTGTTATGTCAACGATAATTTACACCTTTGTACACTTTGAATTAATAATCTAATAATAGTATAACACTTATGACAGAAGGGCTCGAAATAAAGGAACTGGATCAAGTTGTCGTCAGGTTCTCAGGCGATTCAGGCGACGGCATGCAGTTAGCAGGCACCATCTTCTCTACAGTATCCGCCATCGAAGGAAACGATATATCCACTTTCCCCGATTATCCCGCTGATATTCGCGCTCCGCAAGGTTCGCTTACAGGCGTCTCAGGCTACCAAGTCCATATCTCGGAAGATGAGGCTCTCACTCCCGGAGACTTATGTGACGTGCTCGTGGCAATGAATGCTGCGGCACTTAAGACCCAGTATAAATATGCCAAACCGCAGGCAACAATCATCATCGATGCCGATGATTTCGGGCCAAATGATCTTCGCAAGGCGGAATTCAAGACCGACAATTATCTTGGCGAATTAGGTATTGATCCCGACAGAGTGGTGCAATGCCCCATTACCAGTTTTGTAAAAGAGGCGTTGAAAGATTCAGGTATGGACAATAAGTCTATACTGAAGTGCCGCAATATGTTTGCTTTGGGTATCGTGTGCTGGCTCTTTGGGCGTAATCGGAAGTTGGTTGCCGATTTCCTGCGTAAGAAGTTTGTACGCAAGCCTCAACTGGCCGAGGCCAATATCAAGGTAGTCAATGCCGGCTACGATTATGGAGCTAACACCCATGCGAGCGTCCCCGCCACCTATCGCATAGAGAATCGGCATAAGCATCCCGGCCGTTATATCGACATAACAGGTAATAAAGCCACCGCCTACGGATTGTTGGCTGCTGCCGAGCGTAGCGGACTGAAGTTGTTTTTAGGTTCTTATCCCATCACACCGGCCACCGATATACTCATCGAATTGTCCAAACACCGCTCCATGGGAGCTATCACCATGCAGTGCGAAGATGAACTAAGCGGTTGCGCTAGTGCCATTGGTGCAGCCTTTGGTGGTGCATTGGCTGTCACATCTACATCGGGTCCGGGTATCTGTTTGAAGTCGGAAGCCATGAATTTGGCTGTGATGGACGAGCTGCCTTTGGTAGTGATAGACGTTCAGCGTGGCGGTCCTTCGACCGGACTTCCCACGAAGGGCGAGCAAACCGACCTACTCCAAGTGCTCTTCGGGCGCAATGGAGAGAGCCCGATGCCCGTGATTACCCCCACCGGACCGACCGATTGTTTCTACGGAGCGTACATGGCGTGCAAGATTGCAGTAGAGCACATGACTCCTGTAGTGCTGTTGACCGATGCTTATATAGCCAATGGCTCGGCGGCATGGCGACTTCCTGACATCGCTGAATGGCCCGACATCAAGCCACATTTGGCTACTGAGGAACAGAAAGACAATTATTCTCCTTATGAGCGCGACCCGGAAACGGGGGCTCGCTATTGGGCTGTTCCGGGACAAGAGGGCTATATGCATATTCTTGGAGGACTGGAGAAGGAAAATGAAACGGGTAAAATCTCGAACAATCCGGAGAATCATAACCTCATGGTGAAGCTACGTGCAGAGAAGGTAGCACGTATTCCTGTGCCCGATGTACGCGTCATTGGCGATGCCGACGATGCCGAATTACTCATCGTCGGATTTGGTGGAACCTATGGACATCTATGTACTGCCATGCGCGAACTGCGTAGTCGGGGACATCGGGTGGCTTTGGCTCATTTCAAATACATCAATCCGCTACCGGCCAATACAGCCGAAGTACTGCACCGTTATCCGCGTGTGGTGGTTGCAGAACAGAATATGGGTCAGTTTGCCGGCTACCTTCGCATGAAGATAGATGGTTTCGTACCCCTGCAATACAACGAGGTGAAAGGCAAACCGTTTGTCGTGAGCGAACTCGTGGCAGCCTTTGAGAGAATGATAACAAACAAGTCGTGCTAGTATAATCTGTCTAATATATGAACGCAAATGATTTTAAAAAGGGACAGCCTCGTTGGTGTCCGGGCTGCGGAGACCATTTCTTCCTCAACTCTTTGGAAAAGGCAATGGCCGAAATAGGTGTTCCTCCCCATGAGACAGCTGTCATTACGGGTATCGGTTGTAGTGGCCGACTCTCGTATTATACCAATACATATGCTTTACAAACAATTCATGGACGTGCCGCTGCAGTTGCTACGGGACTGAAGATAGTACATCCTGAGCTCACCGTTTGGCAGGTGAGTGGCGACGGCGATGGCTTGGCTATCGGCGGTAACCATTTTATCCATGCCGTACGACGCAATGTCGACATCAATATGATACTGCTCAACAACCGTATCTACGGCTTGACAAAGGGGCAGTATAGTCCTACTTCGCCCCGTGGATTCGTCTCAAAGTCGAGCCCTTATGGTACTGTACAAGACCCATTCCGTCCTGCAGAGCTATGTTTTGGCGCTCGCGGACGCTTCTTTGCCCGTGCCGTTGCCAACGATGGGCAGCATACTGTGGACATACTCAAGGCTGCTTGGAAACACAAAGGTGCTTCGGTGTGCGAGATCTTACAAAACTGCATGATTTTCAACAACGGTGCTTACGACCCTGTCTACACACGTGAAGGGCGTAGTAAGAATGCCATTTACGTGGAACATGGGAAACCGTTGCTTTTTGGAGAAAACTTGGAATACGGGTTGGTACAAGAAGGTTTCGGCCTGTGTGTGGCCAAACTGGGTGAGAATGGTATTACCATCGACGATATATTGGTGCACGATGCCCATGCCATGGACAACACGTTGCAGTTGAAGTTGGCCATGATGGATACCGAACAAGGCTTCCCCGTGGCGCTGGGTGTGATTCGTGATGTTGATGCTCCCACTTACGATAGTTGTCTCAATGCACAAGTTGAGCAGGTCAAGGCTGCCAAGTCCTACCATACGTTCAACGAGTTGCTGGAGACAAACGATATTTGGGAAGTGAAGTGATTTTCCCTTTCTGCGCATAAAACTCTTAACTCTTCCTAAGCGATTTGTTGATTCCACTGTTTTTTCGTACTTTTGCGATATTATATATCTTAAAAGAATAGGAGATTACAATGCGCAATATACCGGTTATGACGAAGAATTTGCTCATCATCAATGTGCTGGCTTTTATCTGTATGCTGGTTCTTTCGATGACGGGCATCGACTTAAACGACATCTTCGGACTTCACTTTTTCCTCGCTCCCGACTTCCAAATCTATCAGTTAGTCACCTATATGTTCATGCATGGTGGCTGGATGCACCTCTTTTTTAATATGTTTGCGCTGTGGATGTTCGGCGTTGTGGTAGAGAATGTATGGGGACCTCGCAAGTTCTTATTTTACTATTTATCGTGTGGTGTTGGTGCCGGACTGTTCCAAGAGTTGGTTCAGTTGGTATCATTCTATATGACAATACATGGACAGAACCCCGAAATAGGCCTCTCGCAATTAGGAGCTGTGGCCACACAAGTGGGTGCGGCGCTCAATATGTGGACCACTGTGGGTGCATCGGGTGCTATCTATGCCATCCTGTTGGCGTTCGGAATGATATTTCCCGAAGAGCGTATCTTCATCTTCCCTCTGCCGATTCCCATCAAAGCCAAATGGTTTGTACTGTTCTATGCAGGTATTGAAGTGTTCTCGTTATTAGGCACTACCAATGATAATGTGGCTCATTTGGCTCATTTAGGTGGTATGGTGTTCGGATATTTCATGATTCGCTACTGGCGCAATCATCCCACACAAGGCTATGGCCGTTCGCAGGGAGCACAGTTTTTCGATTCATTACGCAACCGATGGGAGCAGCGTAGTCATCGTCAAGCCGACACTCGTAGCACGGAAGCACCGCAAGACAAACAAAGCGATTGGGATTATAATGCTCGCAAACATGCAGAGCAGGAAGAGATAGACCGCATACTAGACAAGATTCGCAGGAGTGGATACGATAGCTTGACGGCCGAAGAGAAGCGTAGACTCTTTGAAAGTAGCAATCGTAATTAGTGGCTCTTCGATGATTAAAGTACTCAAAGAAATTACTTTTCGTATGGTAGCAGGAGCTAATATTGCTACCATTATCGTGATGGTGTTGGTGGGATTCTCCGATAGGTTGAACCCTGTCGACCATCCTGCATTGGCTTCTGCCGGACTGGTATTCCCTGTTTTGCTTGTCATCAACTTGGTTTTTACCTTCTTCTGGGTGGTCTTCAGACTGCGCGGAGTGCTGATACCGCTCATCGGATTCCTGCTTTGTTACGTTCCAATCCGTACGTATTGCCCTTTCAATGTACGAGAGACGGCACCCGAAGATGCTATTAAAGTGCTCTCATACAATGTTTGGTTGTTTGCCGGATGGGACACACAGCCCGGTGAGGTAAACCCTATTTTGAAGTATATAGCCAAACAGGATGCCGACATCGTGTGTCTGCAAGAAGCTATGCCTAACGGTATCAGTCAGCAACGGGTCGATGAAATGCTCAATCCTTTGTATCAATATTGTGATACGGCGGTAAAAGGAAGGGGCGGAGACTGCATCGCGCTCTATAGCAAATACCCTATCATCTCGCGCCAACGCATCCATTATGCCTCTCATGGAAATCTTACAATGGCCTATGAACTAAAAATAAAGGACGACACAGTCATTGTTATCAATAATCATTTGGAGACTACCGGACTATCGCTAGAAGATAAATCGAACTTCAAACAGATGGTGAAAGGAGATGTGGAAGCTCGTGAAGCCAAGAAAGAATCGAAGCGATTGATAGACAAACTGGGTGAAGCGGCACGCAAACGTGGGCCACAAGCCGAGGCCGTGGCGCGTTTTATCAGTGAGCATAAAGGTCGAAGCATGATAGTATGTGGTGATTTCAACGATAATCCTATATCATATACACGCCGTACCATAGCCCGTAATCTCACCGATTGTTATGTGGAGAGCGGGCTCGGTCCGGGCATTTCATACCATCATTCCGGCTTCTTTGTGCGGATAGACAATATCATGTGTTCGGACGATTGGACACCTTACAACTGTCGGGTGGACAATAGTATTAAAAGCAGTGACCACTATCCCATTTATTGTTGGTTGCGAAAGAAGTAGTGAAAAAATAGATTAGCGCTTGAATACCAATGAAATATAATACGTTTACGCTAGACAATGGTCTGCGTATCATTCACCTACCATCCACTTCACCCGTACTTTATTGCGGTTACCAAATCAATGTGGGGTCGCGAGATGAGGCACTCGGCGAAGAGGGATTGGCTCATTTCTGTGAGCACGTTACTTTCAAAGGCACGGAGCATCGTCGGGCATGGCATATCATCAACCGGCTGGAGAGTGTTGGCGGCGACTTGAATGCCTTCACCAATAAAGAAGATACCGTCTATTATGCAGCTATCTTGCGCGAACACATGGCCAGAGCAGTTGACTTGTTGACTGACATCGTGTTTCATAGTACATACCCCCAAGCCGAGATAGACAAAGAGGTAGAGGTGATATGCGATGAGATAGAGAGCTACAATGATACACCGTCGGAACTCATCTACGATGATTTTGAGAACGCCATCTTTCGTGGTCACCGTTTAGGACATAATATTCTAGGGACGGCCGAGCGTGTGCGTAGTTTTACAACGGCCGATGCCCTGCGCTTTACCCGAAAATATTACACGCCCGGCAATACCATCTTTTTTGCTTATGGAGACATTGACTTCCGCCGATTGGTGAAGTTGCTCATGCGAACATTTGCCACGGGTGGACACGAGGGTAATGATTTTACGACACAAGATTCCTTACGTCCCGATATGCGGGAGCCATTACCTGTTTATCAAGCCGGTGAGAATATCACCAATCGTGGTACGCATCAGGCACACATCATGATGGGAAATCGGGCTTATGGAGTTGGTGACGACCGGCGTATGGCGCTCTATCTGCTCAATAACATCTTGGGTGGACCGGGCATGAATGCTCGTTTCAACCTGTCGTTACGCGAGCGTAATGGGCTGGTATATGCTGTGGACAGTAGCATGGTGAGCTATGGCGACACGGGAATATGGGGTGTTTACTTTGGTTGCGACCCTCACGATGTGAAGCGTTGTCGCCGTTTGGTGCGTTCAGAGCTTGACCGCGTGATGCTTACACCACTGTCTGAAGCACAGTTGAGTGCTGCCAAGAAGCAGATAAAAGGACAGATTGGCGTAGCCTGCGATAATCGTGAGAACTTCGCCCTCGACTTTGGTAAGAGCTTTTTGCATTACGGTTGGGAGAAAGATATTACTTCGCTTTATGAGAAGATAGACGCCGTGACTCCGCAACAGGTACAGGCTGTGGCGCAAGACATATTCGATGAAGCCCGTATGACGGTGTTGGGATATAACTAAAGAGCTTAGTTCTTGAGACAAGCAAGCGGAAATTTGAAAGGTAAGCTTTTTATTTCACATTGTCAGTATACGCATCTAACTACTAACTTTTATTTCTTTTTTCCAATTATTATCTATATCTTTGCAGAAATTAGGCTGCATTCGAAAATCCGAGATAGAATCTTGATGGTGTTCGACTGCATGACAATAGCCTCCCGTATATGGTACTGAACTACATTTGGATAGCGTTCTTCCTCATCGCCTTTGTTGTGGCATTGGCGCGATTGATATTTTTAGGCGATATAGCCGTGTTTCCGGAACTCATGAATTCTACGTTCGATTCGTCGAAATCGGCATTTGAAATCTCTATTGGTTTGACGGGAATGTTGGCCTTATGGCTCGGACTGATGAAGATAGCTGAGCGTGCCGGACTCATTAATGTATTGGCTCGAGTACTCTCACCGGTGTTTACGAAGCTCTTTCCCGATATTCCGAAAGGGCATCCAGCCATGGGTAGCATCTTCATGAACATTGCTTCCAACATGTTGGGATTGGACAATGCGGCCACTCCCTTGGGTTTGAAAGCCATGCAAGAATTGCAAACACTGAATCCAAAGAAAGATACTGCCACCAATCCTATGATTATGTTTCTGGTGTTAAACACCAGTGGATTGACTATCATTCCGGTATCTATTCTCTCTTATCGGGCACAACAAGGAGCTGTGCAACCTACCGACGTTTTCCTACCGATACTCATTGCCACCTTTGTGGCAACGCTTGGAGGCGTTATTATTACCTCTATATATCAGAAAATCAATCTCTTCAACCGCACATTACTGCTTACCTTGGGTGGTATCAGTCTGTTTATGGCGAGCGTGGTATGGACATTCAGTCGGATGCCTCCGGCTATGGTGAACACCGTCAGTACCTCGGTGACGGCCGTACTGCTCATGTCTATCATCGTAGGATTTATGATTGCGGGCATGAGAAAGAAGATAAATGTGTATGATGCCTTTGTGGAAGGGGCGAAAGAAGGCTTCACCACAGCCGTCCGCATTATCCCTTATCTCGTTGCTTTCCTTGTTGCTATCGGTGTATTTCGTGCTTCCGGTGCCATGGATGCAGTAGTTGGAAGTGTGAGATGGGGCGTAGATCTGTTGGGATTGAACAGCAATTGGGTGGACGCTTTGCCCACAGCGCTCATGAAACCCCTCTCAGGTTCGGGCTCAAGGGGTATGATGCTTGACACGATGACGCATTTCGGAGCTGACTCTTTCGTTGGGCGACTGAGCTGTATGTTCCAAGGTTCTACCGACACGACGTTCTATATACTGGCTGTTTATTTCGGTAGTGTGAGCATACGTTATACCCGTCATGCTGTAATTTGCGGTTTGATGGCCGACCTTGTGGGCACCATTGCCGCTATCCTTATTGCCGATCTGTTCTTTGGGTAGAGGTTATGGATACACGTAAAAGTAAAATCAGTAGCTATGAGACATTGGCTGTCTACCAAAAAAGCCAGTGTGTATTAGATATAACATTTTACTTTGCCGCCCGATTCTTGGAACGCATACACGACCGTACAGCCGACCAAATGCAGCAAGCAGCACGTTCGGGGAAGCAGAATATCGTAGAGGGATATAGTGATGCATAGGGTTCTACAACGACAGAGCATAGTCTATCGGTGATAGCCAAGGGGAGTCTTGAAGAATTAAAAGAAGATTATCGAGACTATCTGCGACATTATCATCTTGAAATATGGGTCGAGAATCATCCTAAATACAAAATATGTAAGCGCTATTTTGCCAAACATAACGATTATGCTTGGTATATGAGATAAATCAAAGGACGGTCGGCTGAAGATATTGCTAATATGGCTCTCATTGTTATCTTTCAGACTTTGGCTTTGTTAAGAGGGTTGATTGATTGGCAAAATAAAAAGTTCTTGAATGAAGGAGGAATTAGAGAACAGAGAATGAAGATGAGAAAAGAGAGGAGAGGATATTAGATGGAGTAGTTTAGGTGTAGTAAGTGGGTTAGGTATAATAGGTTAGATATGTAGCGTATCACCAAACCTAACAAACTTAACAAACTTTACCTCACCTAATAAACCTAATTATATAATATGGCAAATTTAAAATCTTTATTGAAAGATACGGCCATTTATGGCTTGAGTAGTATTGCTGCTCGATTCATTAATTACCTATTGGTGCCCATTCAGGTGTATAAATTCAATGCTGCGGGTGGCCAATATGGTATCATTACCAATATCTATGCCTATATAGCATTGCTCATTATCTTGCTTACTTACGGCATGGAGACTACGTTCTTCCGCTTTGCCAACAAGCAAGGAGAGAATGCACAAATGGTCTATTCCACCACACTTCGTATGGTGGGATTTGTGGCTTTGATATTCTCGGTGTTGGTATTGGTATTCTTACACCCCATCTCGGCAGCCATGGGATATGCCGATCATCCCTCGTTTGTGGGTACTATGGCTGTCTGTGTCGCTATTGATGCATGGACGGCCATCATGTTCGACTACCTCAGATACAAACATAGACCTTATAAGTTTGCCCTACTGAAGATAGTCAATATCACCTTAAACATCGTTTTGAACCTGCTGTATTTGGTTATATTGCCTTATTTCAAGCTCAATCTTTTTGGTATTTACGATGCACAATTCACGTTAGATGTGGCTTTTGTGTTCTATATCAATTTGGTATGTACCATCGTTACGCTCCTTATGTTGTGGAAAGAACTGAAGGGAATAACCTTCGGATTCGACATAAACGTATGTAAACGCATGCTCAGCTATACATGGCCGATGTTGATTCTAGGCTTGGCAGGACAGTTAAACCAAAGTGCTTCGCAGATACTTTTCCCTTATTTCTACGATGGTTCGATAGCCGAAGCGCAGGTAGAACTGGGTATTTATGGTGCCAGTATCAAGATTGCGATGATTATGGTGATGATAACCCAAGCCTTCAGATTTGCTTATGAGCCGTTTGTTTTTGGCAAGACGAAAGATAAAGATAATAAGGAGACCTATGCCAAGGTGATGAAGTTCTACATCATCTTTACCTTGCTAGCTTTCTTGATGGTGATGGGTTATATGGATGTATTGCGTCATGTGGTGGCTCACGACTATTGGGATGGGTTGCGGGTGGTACCTATTGTGATGGCAGCTGAAATCATGTTTGGCATCTATTTCAATCTTTCGTTCTGGTATAAGTTGACCGATCGCACCATTTGGGGGGCTTATTTCTCCGGCTTAGGATGCGTGGTACTGATACTGATGGATATACTTCTCATCCCCCACTTTAGTTATATGGCTTGCGCATGGGCCGGTTTTGCTGCCTATGGAGTAAGTATGGTGGTAAGCTATGTGGTGGGACAGCATTATTATCCCATCAATTATCCGATAAAAGAGATACTGATGTATGTGGGACTGACGGCTATTTTGTTTGCCGGAATAGCGTTGACAAACAGTCAATTGGCTACTATCCCCAGCCTTGTCATCAACACATTGCTCATCGGAGTATTCATGTTGGTGGTGTTGAAAAAAGAAAATATCAAACTAAAAAGATAATATATAATGAAGAAAATATCATCTTTGGCAGCTCTGTGTATGTTTGCTACGCTGCCTATGCACGCAGATGAAGGTATGTGGACACTCTATAATCTGCCCAAAGCAGTGTACGAACAGATGCAGGCAGAAGGTTTCCAACTGCCTTACAATAACCTCTATGGTAGTAAAGACGCAATCAAAAACACTGTTGTCAACTTCTCCGGATACTGTTCGGGAGTCGTGGTTTCGCCCGATGGATTGGTATTTACCAACCATCATTGCGGTTTTGAAGCCATCCGTTCGCATTCTACCGTGGAGCATGATTATATGTTGAACGGCTTTGTGGCACAGAGTTATGCCGATGAATTGCCCAATGAAGACATGTTCGTTTCATTCATGAAGAAGCAGGAAGACATCTCCGAACGTGTCAATAAGCTCATTGAAGGCAAGTCGCGCGACCGTCAACGTGCTATCGTTGACTCGCTCCAAAACCAGTTGACCGACTCTATTAAGAAGATAGATAAAACATTGCACATTGATATAGATCCTTTCTATGAGTGCAATCAATGGTATGCCACCACCTATCAAGACTTCACCGACCTACGCTTAGTGTTCGCCGTACCTAAGTCGATGGGTAAGTTTGGTGGTGAAACTGACAACTGGATGTGGCCTCGACAGACCTGCGACTTCTCTGTATTCCGAATCTATGCCGACCCGAAAACGAACGGACCGGCAGCTTACAGTAAAGAGAATGTGCCCTATCATCCGCAACATTGGGCGCCTGTAAGCCTCGAAGGATACAAGGAAGGCGACTATGCCATGACCATGGGATACCCCGGTTCAACCAGTCGTTATCTCTCTTCTTATGGCATACGTGAGCGTCGTGATGCCCTCAATGCGCCTCGCGCACAGGTTCGTGGAGTCAAGCAGGAAGTGATGCAACGTCACATGCGTGCATCAGAAGCGGTACGTATCAAGTACGATTCCAAGTTCGCCCAAAGCGCAAACTACTGGAAGAACTCCATCGGTATGAACAAATGTATCGACTCTATTGGCATCATTGGACAGAAACAAGCCTACGAACAGCGCCTCAGAGCATGGCAAGACTCGACCGGTTATCTGAAAGGTAAGCTCGACTTCGACCTCATGGCTCGCCTATATGCCAAGCGATTTGAAGCTCAAAAGACTTTGATGTACTTCAATGAGACATTCCGTCGCACCAGCGAATTCAATCAACGAGCTTATTATCTGAACAATGCTGAGGTGAAAGGCCCCAAGAATCGCGATAAGAAGCAGTACGTACAGTTCGATGACAACAGCAAGGATTGGGATGCAGCTCTTGATATGGAGGTGATGACAGCGTTGTGGAAGAACTATCGCAGTCATGTCAATAGCAAGTATCTGCCTAAGTTTTATGAGACCATCGACAAGAAATTTGGTGGCGACTATACCCGTTATGTCAATGCACTCTATGACAAATCGCTCGTCATGAAGAGCGGAAAGAAGCTCTATGTCAACAGCAAGGCTTATCGCAAAGACCTAGGTGTGAACTATGGTATTGACCTTTTGGAGGTTTCCGGCGACCTTTATGCCGAATTATCTGCCATCAACGACAGCATTTTGGAGCAGGAGAAGTACCTCTGTGCAGCCAAGCTTCGCATGGAAGAAGACCTGCCCCATTACTCCGATGCAAACTTTACGATGCGTCTCAGTTATGGTCAGGTGGGTGGATTCGACCTTGGTGGCAAACCATCGGGCTATTATACCACTGCCGAGAGCATCGTAAAGAAGATGAATCAAGGCGAAGAAATCTTCGATTATAAGGCAGAACCTATCATGAAAGAGCTGCTCTCGGCACGCGACTTCACTCCTTATAGCGACCCGAAGAGCGGTAAATTGCAGCTTTGTTTCCTCACCAACAACGATATTACGGGCGGAAACAGTGGCTCACCCATGTTCGATGGCAAGGGCCGACTCATCGGTTTAGCTTTCGATGGTAACTGGGACAGCCTCTCTAGTGATATTAATTTCGACAAGCGATTGGCTCGTTGTATAGGTGTCGACATCCGTTACGTACTCTATATGATGGATCGTTGGGGACATGCCGACCGCCTCTTGAAAGAGATTGGAGCTAAGTAAATAAGTCTTCATTGATTATACTCGAAGAGAATAAAGGTATTCCACGCGTCATGATGATACTCATGGCCGTCTTGGCAGGGTTCACTGTAGCCAATCTTTACTACAGTCAACCGCTGCTGGAGATGATTCGTCACGATCTTCATACCACCGAAGTCGGGGCCAATCTCATCACGGTCATCACGCAAGTGGGCTATGCTCTAGGTCTCTTATTTGTTATTCCGGCTGCCGACCTCTATAGTCGGCGCCGTATTATCATTGTTTGTATGACGGGCGCTGCACTCATGGCAGCTCTCACAGCGATTGCCACAGACCTCCATATCATTTGGATGGCATCGTTGTTTCTTGGTCTTTGTTCTGTTGTTCCACAACTTTTTATTCCCATAGCCGGTCAGTATTCGCGACCGGAGAATAAAGCTCGCAACATGGGCTACGTGTTGTCGGGTCTCTTGACAGGTATTTTGTCGGCACGTGTGCTGGCCGGTTTCATTGGCGACTGGTTGGGTTGGCGTGCCGTTTACGTCATTGCCACTTGTGTAATGATGCTATGTTGTGCGACAACCTTGCGACTCATGCCACGCATGAGAGCCAATTTTACAGGTAATTATATAAGTCTGATGCGTTCTGTATGGACCATTGTCCGTACCCATCCTCGCATCCGTCTCAACAGCATTCGGGCTGCTTTCGGGTTCGGTAGCATGCTTGCCATTTGGTCGTGCTTAGCCTTTCATATTGCCGGAGCACCTTTCTACGACAGCAGCGACATGGTGGGAGTCCTCGGACTCTGCGGTATTGCCGGTGCCGTGGCGGCTTCGGGCATGGGCAAATGGGTACCCAAATATGGTGTACGCAAGTTTAGTGCTGTTGGCGCCGTGCTTCAAATTGTGGCTTGGATGGTGGTTTATGTGTTCCGAGAGAGTTATGTCGGACTCATCGTCGGCATCATCTTGGTCGATATTGGAGTGCAATGTCAGCAACTCAGCAACCAAAGCAGTTGCATACAAGAGCTACCCGAAGCCAGCAATCGTGTTAATACCATCTTCATGACTACTTATTTTATCGGCGGCAGTTTGGGCACTTTCTGTGCCGGACAGGGTTGGATGGCTGCCGGTTGGCTGGGTGTTTGCCTCGTAGGCGTGGCTTTTGCCTCGGCCTCTTTATTGATAACATCTACTATTAAACAATAAATTGATTTCCCATGAAAAGCTACTTATCTATTCTACTTCTGTTTTTAGGCATTACAACGATGGCGGCCCAAGACCGTATCGACCTCTCCGGCCGGTGGGAGTTGTATCTTGACCGGGAGGGAACGAAAGGAATCCCACTACAGTTCGACGATTATATCATGTTGCCGGGAACCACCGATACCGCCGGTAAAGGTTTGCTGCCGGCATCGAAGACAGAGACGACTCACCTCACCCGACTACATCATTTCAAAGGCAAAGCATGGTATCGCCGTACTATTGAGATTCCGAAATCGTGGCGAGGAAGCAGTCTTTGCCTTTTTATGGAGCGTACCAAGCCCTCTACCCTCTACATAGATGGAAAGCGAGTATGGGCAAAGGAAGACATATCCGTACCGCAACAATATTTTATTTCGGGCGGTCTGACATCCGGTCGGCACACCATAATCCTATGTATCGACAATGCAAGTGGCGTTCCGGAGCAGATTTATGCCAGCAGTCACGCCTATACCGAAGACACGCAGACCAATTGGAACGGAGTCATCGGCCGTTTCTATATAGAGCGAGAAGCCTCGGCCATCATCACCGGTTATCGGTTGATACCGCACGTTGAGCACCGTACGGTCACCGTCAAGGTCTATACCGACGGTCGGCATCCCCGAAATTCGCATCTTTCTATCTCGGCTACGCCACGTACATGGAACGGAAAGATCGTCACACGAGATGTTTTCAATGTGGAAAAATGCGAAGGCGGTTACGTAGAAGTGAGTCTCGACCTCGGCACCGATGCCCGCTTGTGGAGCGAATTTACCCCCGACCTCTACGACATAACGTTCAATCTGAATGGTGTGGAGACCATAATACCCTTTGGTTTGCGCGAATTTACTGCCGATAAGCACCATTTTTATATCAATGGCAAGAAGACTTTTCTACGCGGAAAGCACGATGCTTGCGTGTGGCCGTTGACCGGTCATGTGCCCATGGACATTGGTACGTGGAACAAATACCTCCAAACCCTCAAGTCGTATGGTATCAACCATGTGCGCTTCCACTCGTGGTGTCCTCCCGAAGCAGCCTTTGCTGCGGCCGATGAGCAAGGTATCTACTTGCAACCGGAGTTGCCGTTTTGGGGCGATTTCAATGCCAAGGATTCCACGCTTATGTCGTTTCTGATGACCGAAGGCTTGAATATCGTCCAGCAATACGCCCATCATCCGTCGTTTGTGATGATGGCTTTGGGCAACGAATTATGGGGAAGTATCGACATGATGCACGCTTTCGTAGAGGAATTCCGTCGTATCGACTCCACCAAACTTTATACTTTCGGCTCCAACTACTATCTAGGATATCAAGGTATCAAGCCCGGTATGGACTATTTCACCACCTGTCGCATGGGCGGAGAGACTTGGGGGCAGTTCAATACCCACACGCGTGGCTCGTTCTCTTTTGCCGATGCGTTCGATGGAGGGATGCTTAATCACTGTTATCCCAATACTGTGACGAACTTCGATGAGGCTTGCGACGTTGCCACCGTGCCGATTATCAGTCACGAGACGGGGCAGTTCCAGTCTTATCCCAACTATGCTGAGATTCAAAAATACACCGGTGTGCTCTATCCATATAGCATGGAGGTATTCCGTAAGCGACTTGTCGATGCCGGAATGGCTGCTCAGGCACACGACTTCCATCGTGCTTCGGGACTGTGGGCGGCGCAGTTGTACAAGGCCGACATCGAGATGGACTTGCGAACGCGTAACATGGCGGGATTCCAGTTACTCGATTTGCAAGATTATCCGGGACAGGGAAGTGCCTACGTGGGGCTTCTCGATGCTTTCATGGACAATAAAGGATTTATAATGGAGAAAGAGTGGCGTGGTTTCTGTGCGCCTGTCGTGCCGATGCTAGAGTGGGATTCGTATGTTTACAGCACCGAGGAACGGCCTCATACAGGTGCCGATTGTACATGGAGTGCCGGTATTGCTATTGCCAATTACGGTGGACAATCGCTACGTGGAAAGACTTTGAGATGGGAATTGTTATGGCCCGATGGCCGTATTCACAGCGAAGGCAGACAGACTATAGCCAAAGACAGCCTTGGCCTTTTCCGGCTCGACCCGATAGAAGACGGTATCTGCGACATCCTGCGACCTACCCAAATGCGCGTAAACCTACAGATAGAGGGCACGGAATACGCCAACAGCTATCCCATGTGGGTGTATCCCGGTAGCGAGAAGTCGCTCGACAAGCTCAAGCGAGGCATTCTTATTGCCCACCAAATGACCGATGAGATAGGTAGGAAGCTACAACGTGGGGCGCGTGTATTGCTTATGCCCGACTCGGCTTTGGTTGCGGGTAATACGGTAGGCGGACTCTTTCAGACCGACTATTGGAACTACCGCATGTTCAAAACCATCTGTGAGAACAATAAGAAGAGCACGAGTCCCGGCACGCTCGGCCTGCTCATGAATCCCCGCCATGCCCTCTTTCGCGAGTTCCCCACCGATAGTTGCACGTCGTGGCAGTGGTTTCCCATCGTCAAAGCCTCTCGCCCACTCATCCTCGATCATCTGTCGAAAACCTATCGCCCCCTTATTCAGGTGATAGACAACATCGAACGTAACCATAAACTCGGCCTTGTATTTGAATTCTGTGTGGGTAAAGGCAAGTTGTTGGTGTGTATGGCCGACCTTGATTCTATCTCTCAAACCATTGAAGGTCGCCAGTTCTATCGTTCACTTCTGGGCTATATGCAGAGCAGAGACTTCGTTCCTCAGACGCGTATATGGTACAAGCCCTCACTACGTCGGCACAAGAGCGCAAATTGAAAGAGTTGAATAATATTTCACAGTATTAAATGAGTTGGTGAGTCTTTGAGTTATTTAGTTCTTGAGTTTTTCTGTTTATAAGTTTTTTAGTTGACAAGTGAACAAGTTGACAAGTGAACAAGTTGACGAGTTGACAAAAGATTTGGTGAGTAGTACAGATTGCTATTTATGGGCAAAATGACTCAAAGACTTACAAACTCACCAACTCAAAAACTTATAAACTCATTTCTTTGCTGCACAATCGGGACAAACACCCTTCAATACATAGTTGATGTTGTTGAGCGAAAACCCGTTGGGCAATGGCACAACAGGTACGGATATGTGCTTGAGACAGAATGTACGATGGCAGCATTCACAATAGAAATGCGTGTGTTCGTCGTCTACAGAGCAGTCGCATGAGTCGTCGCAGACGGCATATTTCAACATGCCCGATCCGTCGTCAATGGCATGAACGAGCCGATGAAGCAAGAAAAGTGAGAGGGTACGAGAAATTGTCGATTTGTCGACCGTGGGTAACCAACGTTCCAAATCGGGCATAGATACCGCCTCGTCGCCACGACTCATCTCTTTTAGAATGAGCAATCGGATGGCCGTAGGACGTATATCGCGTCGTTCCAACTTATGTATATAGTACTCTTCGTCAGCCATTTTCTTCTCTATAAGGAGCATATTTCTCCCTCCAAACACAAAGATACACAGTTTTTTTGGATTCTTCTGCCTCTTGCGCCGGAAAAGAAATGACGCATGTAAAGTCGCACTTCAACCATTATCTCCCTCGTTTGCTGTCGTACCGGCTGTGCTGACAGCGAATAGTTGGTTGATGCCCGATGGTTCTTTAAAAGGAGAGGGAGAAAGAGATGAACCTTTTTCGTTCCACAACTTAAGAACTAATAAACTCAAAAAACTTACAAACTCACTCAAGAACTCATCAACTTAAAAAATTAACTAGTCTACTTACCAACTTAAACTATTCCCCTCCCCCTTTGGGGAGGGGCAGGGTGGGGCTTCTGCAGCGCCCTCTCAGCATTGCTGCCCCGCCCATTCAGCATTGCTGTTCAGCCTTTGCAGGAAGATTGCCAAGCCCCTGCAGTCAACTGCATTTATCATTATTGCTGTAGAAAATAATATGCGTTGTCACACATTGTAAATATAAAATAGTATCATTTCCATTGCTCTAACGAAGGTGATGGAAACTGTACCCCTCCTTTCTAAGCCATAAACGATTTGGTTATAAATGGCATATTTATGATTTTTTTGCAAGTGGAGTCACGATTTTTTACCACTATTTTCATACCTTTGCGCCGCATTTTTTTTGTGGTCGCAAACGGCTCGCAATGTGATATGTGAATTGTTGTGGTCACTTCATTAAATAATTAATTAAAAATTAAAAGAAAAAAACAATGATGAGAATCTTTCACAAAATTCCCATGTTATTGATTGTGCTATGTGCGCAGGTGAATATGATGATGGCCCAAGAAGCCAAGCCTGAGGTTGTGCCAGATGTTTGGGGCACTTATGAGGGTGAGGCCACCATGGAGTTGTTCGACGGCACGACCAAGACTCCAAGTGGCAATAAACGTATGATCATAGAGATAAGCAAGGGTGAGCGTTCGCTTACGGTTTTAACCTTAAAAGACGTTACAGTCGGCCAATATGAGTTCGCGTCAATTCCTTTCAAAAATTGCTACCTGTGGCTTAATAAAAACAAATGGAATGTAGAGGCAAACGACAATCTTTATGACAAGGTGGCTACCAAGGACAAACAGCACACGGTATGGCTCTCGGGCAGTATTTACAAGGAAGAGAGTTGGGTGGATAAAGAAGGCAATTTGACACTTAGTTTTTTCTTGTTTTTTGAGGAAGACTCAGAAATACACTATGTATTCAAGGGAAAAAAGAAATCAAGCCCCACGGGTATCGACCATGTGAACGCATACAAGAAAACACCAGAGGTGTTCGATTTGCAGGGGCGTCGCGTGAGCAAGATAGGCAAAGGCGTGTATATCGTGAATGGCAAGAAAGTGGTGTTTTGATACAACGATACGCCGTCCGAACGGCGATACTATCAGCGAGGGGTGGCTACGAGTCTATCCCTCGCTTGTTTTTATGTCATGTCAAAATATCATGTGTTTCTTGTTGTGTGCCAATGGTGTGAGGATGAGACGACGAAACGCGGTATGAGAAGGGCGAGACTGGCTCAAAAGCCGTTTTTTATTTCCACTGGCTTATATATCGCGATTTTTATGTAAATTTACAACAAAATAATGATATACTGCCTATGAATTCTATTCAAAGAATATCAACCCTACAATCCCTTCGATTTGTTTTTATCACATTAATCTTTATGTCTCACATAGGAATAGGTTCTCATCACTTTGACTTTGGGGGAGATTGTGGTGTAGCTTTTTTCTTTATTTTAAGTGGATTCGTGTTGTCATTAAGATATAGTAAAGAACTGTCAAGTGCGTGCTTCTCCCCAAGGGAATTTATTACCAAACGCCTGCGCAATTATTACCTGCTGCATCTATTAACTCTTGTAGGTGCTCTTGTTATCTATGGTTTGGGCAAACGGGCATTCTGCAAAATAATCTGTAATTTGTTACTACTGCAAAGCTGGATACCTATACCCGATTTTTTCTTTTATGGTAACAGTGTAGCTTGGTTCTTATCTACTATAACTTTTTTATATATTATTTTTGCTTTCATGTTCAAATTCATTTCAGTTGCAAAACCTATTTGGCTTTTGTTAATATTGGCAGTTTATCTATTTGTAGCTTTCCTGATTCCCAAGACGTACGCAATAGGACTTATCTATATCCATCCCATTTCCAGAGCATTCGATTTCGGATTGGGTATCATTATATGGCGCATCTATTCTATTTATTCAGCCTTTTCTTTGAGGGCTTGGCAGGGTACAATGGTGGAGTTTGCTCTCATTACATTATATGTGCTACTCTATCTTGTCTATCCATATTGTCCGCTAACCTACAAACTTTCTTCTGTGTTCTGGGTTCCTCATATTCTCCTTATTCTGTACTTTAGCAGCCAGCAACACTTTGACACACCTCTCGGAAAACTGTTACGAACCCCTTTTTTACAGTACATGGGCAATCATACTTTAGAGATTTTTCTTACCCATCAGTTGTGTATATATGTTGTTACAAGAGGGCTTGTACATATAGGGTATGACGACTATTATGTTTTGAAACTTTGTCTTTCCGTAATCTTAACAACTCTTGCAGTAGCCGTTTATGATAAAGCCTCATGTCAATTAGTAAGATTAATAAAAAAGTATTGCTGTCCGGTAAAAAAATTAAACTTTTCTACTCCAAAGTGTGAATTCTTCAAATATGTTTTATAATTTTGCACTTGTTGGTTGACTCTGCGAAATAATTTTTCGAAGCCAATAAGATTTAATACTATCAAGAATTTTTATGATTCCCATCCTTTTAAATATTGGGATATAAGATATGATTTTTATAAAAATAATAATTTACGATGGACACCGTGGTAGCATATAATTTAATCGGAGGTGATGAAGATGACTATATGTATGATTCAATAGATATTCGTCCGGATATTTGTCCTATTTGTAAGAATAGGATAAAAGACGTTCCTGATCCTTATTATAAGGTAAAAAAGAAAGGAACGTATGTTACGACATATGATCATTATGATATTGTCTCAGAGCAATTTCGCAAATTCTGTATTGAAAACAACTATCAGAATCTACGCTTTACAGAATTGGTAAGGTCAAAGGGATATTATGTCTTGGAGGTTGGAGAGGTAGTTTATTTAGATGAAGTAAGAGGTCATATAGAGTTTGTCAATCATCGGGATTGTTGTGGGAGTTATGATGAAATTATCTGTCCGCCTCTTTATGTGTCAAAAGATCGGAATCCGCCTTTGCCCAAAGATTTTATAGCTAGAAGCTATTATCGTTATGGTTCTTTTAATCGTAAGTCGCCTGTGCTACTAGTAGGAGTAGAAACTAAACGTAAGATGAAAGAATATCCTTTAAAGGGACTTTACTTTCGTAAATTGTTTCTTTAAACTCTTTCCAACGTCCACAAGAGATTGAAGAGAACGGCGTGAAAGCTATGCTTGATTAATTTTATAAGCTGTAGATACTTCGGTTGTCCTGATTGTAAAGTGAATAAGCCAATAAAAATAATAATAAAAATAATAATTTGTGATGGACACTAAACAATAGATGATGAAGTATTACTATTTGGTATTTGAATTATTGATGTTTTGCATTTGTATAAACTGTAAGCCTATTGAAGATAGCAACCATCATAATCATATTACTTTTGGCTCATCCGACATTTGGAGTGATACATTGCAAATAAGTCAATAGAAAAGAAGAAAACTACCGTTTTTATGTATATTTGAGTTGCAAAACAAAATGTACAAGATGAACAGTAGTTTTCTATATCATGCTTGGGGGCTTTATAACCTTGAATGTAGTAGAGAGGAATACAAAAGTAATACAATTTTCCTGTACACCCACTCTAAAAAGCCACAAACCAAATGTCCCAAGTGCGGCAATTGCCATTTGGTTAAAAATGGATATCGTTATCGAGACTTCCTTGCACTTTCCATTGGAGGTCGGCGAGTTGTCATTCGCATGAAGGTTCAACGTTATAAATGCAAGCACAAGGGTTGCGATTATGACAGACAGGAGAAAATCCCCCTTTGCTACTGGCAGCCGAACCTATACCCATCGTTTTGCAAAGTATGTCGTGGACCTTTTTCGAGCAATGACGCTAAAGGACGTTGCCAACCATCTCGGTATATCGTGGGATGTGATTAAAGAGATACACTCCGTTTACTTGCAGTGCCATTATAACCCTCCCTCTCTTAAGGGTGTAGAAAGCATTGGCATTGACGAGTTTGCCGTAAAAAGTTTATTCATAGCGATAAAATAAGAGGATTGAAGATGCTTATTGCCGCTATCATGGAAACTGTATCTAATTTAAAGTATCCAGTCAAATTGAAAGCCTTTGATAAAATGGGATTCGTATATGAATTAAAGACATTCTTTGAAAAAGAAAAATTGTTGTGAATCATATATTTTGTTGTGGAACAAATTTGCTTGGTAACAAGAGGAAAGGTAATGAGGATGTTTTCTCTCTTGAATGGAATTGGATACAGAGCCTTATTTAATGATAAATCTCCTATACTACTATCACACATATAGCTAATGCTGACGGCTCTTTGGCGTATGAATGTGATACAATTATGAGTCAAATAAAGAAAGGTGGCGGAAAATTTGGAATCTGTGGAAAAATGTTGTAACTTTGCAAACGTTCAGAGGAATGAGGAGCTCCACGCGAGTTCCTCATTTTTGTTATAATCACATAACATAGTGTATGATAGACAAAAGCGTCGTAAAATCATTGGTAGACGAATGGCTGGAGGGAAAAGAGTATTTCCTTGTAGACATTGAAATCAGTCAGGACGACAGAATCGTAGTAGAAATCGACCACGCAGACGGTGTGTGGATTGAAGATTGTGTGGAGTTGAGTAAATATATAGAAGACAGACTCAGCCGCGATGAGCAGGACTATGAACTAGAGGTGGGCTCAGCAGGACTGGGACAACCTTTTAAAGTGCCTCAACAATACATCAACTTCATCGGCAAAGAAGTGGAAGTGCTAGATACCGACGGCCGTAAGGTCAAGGGTGTGTTGAAGAGTGTTGAAGGTAATGACTTCACCGTGACCGTAGAAGAAAAGGTGAAGGTGGAAGGTAAGAAGCGCCCGCAACTGCAAGAAGTGGACCATACTTACCAAATGGATCAAGTGAAATATACTAAATACTTAATAAGTTTCAAATAAGCCGCAGGCGAGATAGACGTAGGTTTGAATCTCGAACAGCGGCTCTTTAAACGACAGACAAGCTATGGCAGCAAAGAAAAATGAAGAAGAGCAGGTGAGCATGATCGATACCTTTCGTGAGTTTAAAGACACGAAGAATATCGATCGCACGACACTGGTGAGCGTGCTAGAGGAAAGTTTCCGCAATGTGCTGGCCAAAATCTTCGGTAGCGACGAGAACTTCGACGTTATCGTGAATCCGGATAAGGGCGACTTCGAAATCTATCGAAACCGTGTGGTTGTGGCAGATGGAGAGGTAGAGGATGAAAATAAGCAAATTGCACTCAAAGATGCCGTCAAGATTGAACCCGACTATGAGGTGGGCGAAGACGTTTCGGAGCGTGTGAACTTTGCTAAGTTTGGTCGCCGTGCCATCTTGAACTTGCGCCAGACATTGGCTTCAAAGATTCTGGAACTGGAACACGACTCTCTTTATAATAAATATAAGGATCGCGTGGGGCAGATTATCTCAGGCGAGGTGTACCAAGTTTGGAAGCGCGAAGTGCTCATTGTAGACGATGAGAACAACGAATTGATATTGCCAAAGAGCGAGCAGATACCTTCTGACGTCTATCGTAAGGGCGAGACGGTAAGAGCTGTCATTGCTCGTGTGGATAATGAGAACAACAATCCGAAGATTATCCTTTCGCGTACAAGTCCGATGTTCTTGGAGAGATTGCTCGAAACTGAGGTTCCTGAGATTGCCGAAGGATTGATTTCGATTCGTAAGATAGCTCGTATGCCGGGCGAACGTGCGAAGGTTGCCGTAGAAAGCTACGATGATCGTATCGACCCTGTAGGTGCATGTGTGGGGGTAAGAGGAAGTCGTGTACATGGTATTGTACGTGAATTGTGCAATGAGAATATCGATGTTATCAATTACACATCCAATATCAAACTCTTTATTCAGCGTGCATTGAGCCCTGCTAAAGTAAGCAGTATCAACATCAACGAAGAAGAACATAAGGCCGAGGTTTATTTGCAACCGGAGGAAGTGAGCTTGGCTATCGGTCGTAGTGGTTTGAATATTAAGTTGGCATCTATGTTGACAGAGTTCACCATCGATGTATTCCGTGAGGTACCTGAGGGTGAAGCCGACGAAGATATCTACTTGGATGAATTCTCTGACGAAATAGATCAGTGGGTCATTGATGCTATTAAGAGTATTGGTCTGGATACAGCAAAGGCAGTATTGAACGCTCCTCGCGAGATGTTGGTAGAGAAAGCCGACCTCGAAGAAGAAACCGTAGAGAACGTTTTGAGAATACTACGTGCTGAATTCGAAAGCTAAACAGATAAAAAGATTAAAAAACACAGAATGAGTATCAGATTAAATAAAGCGTTACGCGAATTAAACATAGGACTTCAAACGGCAGTTGAATTCCTAGAAAAGAGAACTGAACTGGGAGAAGTAAAAGCCGAACCTAGCTTTAAGTTGACCGAAGAGCAGTATCAAGCGCTCGTAGAAGGCTTCAAGCAAGATGCGGAAGTACGTAATCAGGCAGAGAAACTCTTACAGAAAAAACCTAAGACCAAGAAGCGCCCTGAAGTGCAGGATCATCGTGCCGAAAGCTTATTGGAGTCGACCAACCGCCAGCAGCAATTCAAGCAGGTGGGTAAGATAGACCTTGATAGCATTGGTAAGAAGAAGCCTGTACAGAAGGAGTCTGTTGCTCCTGAAGTGAAAAAAAATCCAGAGGTGAAAGCTGCTGCCGTCAGCTCGACATCGGAGAAGCCTGTTGAGGCTCCAAAATCGGAATCGGTTAAGGTGGAGGTGAAGCCGATAGTAAAGGATGAGAAGGTAGAGAAACCGGCTGAAAAGAAGGTAGAAACTTCAGGTCCTGTAGAACCAAAGAAAGATGTTGTTGCTGAGACAACAGCTCCTGTTACGGAAGAAAAGCCCGAAACAATCAAGACACAGGGTGGAACTATCGACGAAAATGGTATTTTTACCACAAAGAGTGAGAACAGTATGCTCAACACTCCAAAGGTGAATGTGCTTGGTAAGATAGACCTCTCAACCATCAATCAGAGTACTCGTCCGAAGAAGAAGACGAAAGACGAGAAGCGTAAAGAGCGCGAGGAGAAGAATGGACATGCCGGAAACGGTGAGCGCAAGAAGCGTGTACGCATCAATAAAGAGCGCGTAGACATCAACGCGGCCGTTAATCAGCAAGGTGGAAATCGTGGTGGAAACAATAACAACCGCAACAATAACAATAATAATTCCGGCAACGGTGGCAACAAAAAGAATCGTAACAATAAGCGCAATCAGAAGCCGCTAGAAGTAAACGAAGAAGATGTTGCACGTCAGGTAAAGGAGACTTTGGCTCGATTGACCAACAAACAGAATCAGAATAAGAAAGGCGCTAAGTACCGTAAGGAGAAGCGTGATGCTGTTCAGGAGAAGTTGGCAAGAGAGGCTAATGCAGAAAAGAAAGAAAGCAAGATACTGAAACTGACAGAATTCGTGACCGTTAGCGAGTTGGCTACGATGATGGATGTCGGCGTGAACCAAATCATTGGTACGCTTATGGGGGTAGGTATCATGGTTTCTATCAACCAACGACTCGATGCAGAGACCATCAATATGGTGGCAGAGGAGTTTGGTTATAAGACAGAATACGTAAGCGCTGAGGTGCAAGAAGCCGTAAGTGAGGAGATTGATGACGAGAACGACTTGGAACCACGTGCCCCGATTGTAACCGTCATGGGGCACGTAGACCACGGTAAGACCTCATTGCTCGACCACATCCGTAATACGAATGTTATTGCGGGTGAGGCCGGTGGTATCACACAGCACATCGGTGCATACAGTGTTCAGCTGGAGAGTGGTCGTAAGGTGACGTTCCTCGATACGCCGGGACACGAAGCCTTCACCGCCATGCGTGCCCGTGGTGCTCAGGTAACCGATATTGCTATTATCATCATTGCGGCCGACGACTCTGTGATGCCTACTACAAAAGAGGCTATCGCACATGCTCAAGCTGCTGGTGTTCCAATGGTATTCGCTATCAACAAGATAGATAAACCGGGAGCAAATCCGGATAAGATACGTGAAGACTTGGCTAATATGAACCTGCTTGTTGAAGAATGGGGTGGTAAATATCAATGTCAAGAGATTAGTGCCAAGAAGGGAGTCGGTGTTGATGAACTCTTGGAGAAGGTGCTCTTAGAGGCAGATATGCTTGATTTGAAGGCCAATCCTCATCGCCGTGCTACCGGTTCTATCATTGAATCTTCGCTTGATAAAGGCCGCGGTTACGTATCTACAGTGCTTGTTAGCAATGGTACGTTGCGCATAGGCGACAATATCTTGGCCGGAACAAGCTGGGGACGTATCAAAGCCATGTTCAATGAGCGTAACCAACGTATCGAAGAAGCACGCCCCGCAGAGCCTGCTATCATCCTTGGTTTGAACGGTGCGCCGACCGCTGGTGATGCTTTCCACGTGTTGGAAACAGAACAAGAGGTACGCGATATAGCCAATAAGCGTGAGCAATTGCAGCGTGAACAGGGTTTGAGAACGCAGAAGCGTCTCACCTTGGGAGATATTTCTCACCGTATAGCACGTGGTGAATTCCACGAATTGAACATCATTGTGAAGGGTGATACCGATGGTTCTATTGAGGCATTGAGCGACTCTTTCTTGAAGTTGAGTACCGAGAAGGTGAAAGTGAACGTTGTCCACAAGGCTGTAGGACAGATTTCCGAGAACGACGTAACGTTGGCTGATGCCAGTGATGCAATCATCGTCGGATTCCAAGTTCGTCCTTCTGTAGCAGCCAAGAAATTGGCCGACAACGACGGTGTGGAAATCAATACCTACTCAGTCATCTATGATGCTATTGATGATGTGAAGGATGCCATGGTCGGTATGCTCGACAAGGTAGTCAAGGAAATCGTTACCGGTCAGGTAGAAGTACGTCAGGTATTCAAGATATCGAAGGTTGGAACCATTGCCGGAGGTCTTGTTACCGAGGGTAAGGTACACGCTAAAGACAAAGCACGATTGGTTCGCGATGGTATTGTCATCCGTACGGCCGACATCAATGCCCTGAAACGTTACAAAGACGATGTGAAGGAAGTACCTATGGGCATGGAATGTGGTATCTCTTTGGTGAACTTCAACGATATTCAAGAAGGTGATGTTATTGAGACATTCACTCAGATTGAAGTAGAACAAAAACTTTAGTATAGTAACAAATGTGATTGCCACCGTGTGTGGCATCACTTTTGCCGCATATAACAAAGGGGCGTATTCCCCGTGTATGTCCCTCACACTATAGGGGAAGGACGTGCACAGGAGATACGTCCTTTTATATATTTATAATGTATGGAGAATCAAGTAAACGAACAGGAAAAGAACGCCTACGTCAAGAAAGTGGCCGAACAGAAATATGAGTTCGGCTTTACAACAGACGTTCATACCGATATTATAGACATAGGTCTTAACGAAGACGTCGTGAGACTGATTTCCCAAAAGAAGGGAGAGCCCGAATGGTTGCTCGATTTTCGCTTGAAAGCCTTTCGTTTTTGGGAAACAATGAAGCAACCTTCATGGGCTCATGTTCATATTCCACCCATTGATTATCAAGCAATATCTTACTATGCCGACCCTTTGGCGAAGAAGCCAAAGAATACGGAGATTGATCCGGAGATGGCAAAGACATTCGATAAGCTGGGTATTCCACTCGAAGAGCGATTGGCATTGAGCGGTACGGCCGTGGATGCAATCATGGATTCTGTGTCGGTAAAGACTACATTCAAGGAGAAACTAGCCGAGAAAGGTATCATCTTTTGCTCTATCGGAGACGCAGTGAAGAATCATCCCGACTTGGTAAAGCAGTATTTGGGAAGTGTAGTTCCCTATCGCGACAATTTCTTCGCGGCTTTAAATAGTGCTGTTTTCAGCGATGGATCATTCGTATTCATCCCGAAAGGGGTGCGGTGTCCAATGGAATTGAGTAGCTATTTCCGTATCAATGCACGCAATACCGGACAGTTTGAACGTACATTGATTATTGCCGAAGATGACTCTTATGTAAGCTATCTCGAAGGATGTACCGCTCCGATGCGCGATGAAAACCAGTTGCATGCTGCCATTGTAGAAATTATTGTGTTGGACAATGCCGAAGTGAAATACTCAACGGTGCAGAACTGGTATCCCGGTGATGAGAATGGAAAGGGTGGAGTACTTAATCTTGTAACCAAACGTGGAGATCTTCGTGGTGTGAACTCAAAACTTTCGTGGACGCAGGTAGAGACCGGTAGCGCCATCACATGGAAATATCCATCTTGTATTTTGCGCGGGGATAACTCTGTGGCAGAGTTCTATAGTGTGGCTGTAACCAATAATTATCAGGAGGCAGACACCGGAACCAAGATGATACACATGGGAAAGAATACCAAGAGTACCATTATCTCGAAAGGAATTTCGGCTGGTCATAGCCAGAATTCTTATCGTGGATTGGTGCGCGCCACACCTAATGCCGACAACGCTCGCAACTATAGTTCGTGCGATAGTCTGCTTCTTGGCAGCCAATGTGGAGCCCACACGTTCCCTTACATGGATATTCATAACGATTCGGCTATTGTAGAACATGAGGCTACTACCTCGAAAATCAGCGAAGACCAACTGTTCTACTGTAACCAACGAGGTATCCCTACAGAGCAGGCTGTGGGGCTTATCGTGAACGGTTATGCAAAGGAAGTGCTTAACAAGCTCCCCATGGAGTTCGCGGTAGAAGCACAGAAGCTACTTTCCGTGTCCCTTGAAGGAACTGTTGGGTAATATAGTGAGGCGTTATGAGTGAGTAGTGAGAAGTTTTAAAGCAACTAGTTCAAAAGAAAAATATACTATGTTCCATGGAGAATTTTGGACAGTTTATGTATGATAAAGTGCTTGGCTTTGCTGTGAGAGTTATAAAGTTGGCTCAATATCTGCAATGAGAGCAAGGAGAATACGTTATCTCTAAACAAATAGCTCGTAGTGGAACGAGTATTGGTGCTAATCTCTCGGAGGCTCAATATGGCATGAGCAGAAAAGACTTTTAATTGAAATGTACCATATCACTCAAAGAGTGTAACGAAACTCTCTACTGGTTGGACTTGCTTTTAAAAACAAATTATATTACTAACTCACAATATGAAATTCTGATGAAAGAGTGTACTGAATTGAGAAAGTTGCTCATATCTATAACAAAGACAACGAAAGAATCATTAAATAAAATATAAAATAATATGGGTAGGGAATGTTTTGAGCGGAGTCTATGGTGCTTCCTAACTCCTCACTCCTAACTTCTCACTCCTAACTTGGAGGTTTTATGTTACAAGTAAAGAACTTACATGCCACGATTGCTGGCAAAGAAATATTGAAAGGTATCAACCTGACGGTGAACGACGGTGAGGTTCATGCCATTATGGGACCTAATGGTTCGGGTAAATCTACGTTGAGCGCTGTGCTTACCGGTAACCCTTTGTACGAGGTAACCGACGGTGTGGCCCTCTTCAACAATAAAGATTTATTGGCTATGACACCCGAAGACCGTGCTCGCGAGGGACTTTTTCTGTCGTTCCAATATCCCGTTGAGATTCCCGGTGTGTCGATGACCAACTTCATGCGTGCAGCTATCAATGCCAAACGTGAGTACCAAGGTTTCGAACCTATGAACGTTTCTGAGTTCATGAAGCTCATGCGTGAGAAGCGAGCTATCGTGGAATTAGACTCCAAATTGGCTCATCGCAGTGTGAATGAAGGTTTTTCGGGTGGTGAGAAGAAGCGTAATGAGATTTTCCAAATGGCCATGTTGGAACCGAAACTCTCTATCCTTGATGAAACTGATTCCGGTCTTGATGTTGATGCCTTGCGTATTGTGGCCGAAGGTGTGAATAAGTTGAAGACACCGGAGACCAGTACCATCGTTATCACCCACTACGACCGACTGCTCGACATTATTCGTCCTGATGTCATCCACGTGCTTTGGAATGGTCGTATCGTGAAGACCGCTGGTCCCGAACTGGCTAAGGAAATAGAAGCCAAGGGGTACGATTGGATTAAGGCCGAGGTGGAATAAACGCAAAGGAGATATATTATGCAGGCAGAAAAGCAATATATAGACCTTTACACACAGGAACGCCGGACTATCTTCGAGCACTCCGCCGACGTGATGAATACCGTCCGCGATGAGGCTTTCGAAGACTTTAAGCATCAAGGATTCCCGTCTACGAAGGTTGAAAGATATAAATATACGGATATCAGCAAGTTGTTTGAGCCCGATTACGGACTCAATCTGAACCGACTGGATATACCGGTTAATCCCTATCAAGCATTCAAGTGTGGTGTTCCAAACTTGAGTACGCAACTCTATTTTGTGGTCAACGACAGTTTTTATACAAAGTCATTACCCCCTCGACAATTGCCCGATGGTGTCATGATAGATTCTTTGAAAGCCGTTGCCACACAACATCCTGAATTGATACAGAAGTATTATGCCAAGCTGGCCAAGACAGGTCAAGATGCCATTACGGCCTTGAATACGATGTTGGCACAAGATGGATTGGTGGTTTATATTCCCAAAAATGTGAAGGTAGACCGCACCATTCAAGTGGTCAACATCCTCCGTTCGGATGTCGATTTGATGGTTAATCGCCGTGTACTTGTTGTCTTGGAAGAAGGTGCCGAGGCTAGGTTGCTCTTTTGTGACGACAGTGCCGACGACCGAAACTTCCTTGCTACACAGGTCATAGAGGCTTATGTAGGCGAGAATGCAAGCTTGGAGATGTATTGTCTGGAAGAGACTCATCTTAAAAATACACGCGTCAGCAACGTATATATAGAGCAACAAGCCAATAGTCGAGTCAACCACGATGTTATTACATTGCATAATGGGTATACGCGCAACCGTCTCGACCTTACTCTCAAAGGCGAAGGGGCGGAGTGTTTTTGCAACGGTTGCGTGATAGCCGACAAGGAACAACGCGTTGATAACAATACGGTAATTGACCATCAGGTACCTCATTGTACAAGTAATGAGCTGTATAAGTATGTGCTCAACGACCATGCTGTAGGCGCATTTGCCGGATTGGTATTGGTTCGTGAGGGCGCTCAGAAGACTTCTTCTCAAATGACCAACCAGAATTTATGCGCTACTCGTGAGGCTCGCATGTACACCCAACCGATGTTGGAAATCTATGCCGACGACGTAAAATGTGCGCATGGCAGCACCGTAGGACAGCTCAACGATGCTGCACTCTTCTATATGTGTCAGCGTGGAATCGGGATGAAAGAGGCTAAGATGTTGCTTCAGATAGCTTTCATCGGACAAGTTATCGACCAAATCTCACTCGAACCGCTTCGCGACCGACTCCGTCATTTGGTCGAAATGCGCTTTAGGGGTGAGTTAAAACAGTGTGAGGGCTGTAGTTGCAAGTAATTATGAATCGCAATCAATTTCCTATTCTCTCTCGCGAAGTCTATGGTAAACCACTTATTTATCTAGATAATGCGGCCACCACACAGAAACCTTTGTGTGTATTGGACGCCATGCGCGAGGAATATCTCAACGTGAATGCCAATGTACATCGTGGTGTTCACTGGATGTCGCAGCAGGCTACGGAGCTTCATGAGGCTGCTCGCGAGACCGTTTGCAAGTTTATCAATGCCCGCAGTACCGCGGAAATCGTTTTCACGCGTGGTACTACGGAAAGTTTAAACCTTGTTGCTTCGTCGTTCTGTGAGGGCTTTATGAAGGCCGGCGACGAAGTGATTATCTCCACGATGGAGCACCATTCCAATATCGTTCCTTGGCAGTTGCAGGCTCGTCGATACGGTATCAAGTTGCGTGTCATCCCGATGAACGATGCCGATGAACTTGATATGGAGGCCTATCAGGGGCTTTTCAACGCTCACACACGCCTAGTGAGCGTTGCACATGTAAGTAATGTGCTTGGCACGGTGAATCCCGTAGAAGAGATAATACGCATTGCTCACGCTCATGATGTGCCGGTAATGATAGATGGAGCGCAGAGTGCCCCCCATTTTGCCGTTGATGTTCAACAGTTGGATTGTGATTTCTTTGCCTTCAGCGGGCATAAAATGTATGGTCCTACAGGCATCGGTGTGCTCTATGGCAAAGAAGAATGGTTGGAGAAGATGCCTCCTTATCAGGGTGGTGGCGAGATGATTGCCACCGTATCGTTTGAAGAAACCACTTTCGAGCGCCCACCGTTGAAGTTTGAAGCCGGTACACCGGACTATATTGCAACACATGGTTTGGCCACAGCCATCAACTTTATGACCGAGATAGGAATGGATAATATCTGGGCACATGAGCAGGAACTTACGCGCTATGCGACCCAACGTATGCAGGAAATAGACGGTATGCACATCTTCGGAACGGCTACCAATAAGGATGCCGTCATCAGTTTCCTTGTCGGCAACATTCATCCTATGGATATGGGTACCCTACTCGATCGCCTCGGCATAGCTGTTCGTACCGGTCATCATTGTGCCGAACCGCTCATGAATCGTCTTGGTATTCTCGGTACGGTGCGTGCCAGCTTTGCCCTTTACAATACAAAGGAGGAGGTAGATGTGTTTGTCGATGGTATCAAGCGTGTTGCAAAGATGTTCTAAAGTTCATCTTTGCAGCACTTCAATGCGTAGATAAACCATCCGCAGCAAGCCAGTCTCATGAGCGAAGGACCATCTACCGGCAGTGCACTCATGGCAAAAGCTGCTTGTACATTTAGCAACAGTGCAGTCTGTCTTATCGTGATTTCCTTGCCCAGAACGCTGCCATAATAGTTACGCAACCAGTCAATAGGCATAAGCAACTTATCGGTTACGTCCTTCCACATGTTTGTTTGTACGGGCAGAGTGATATTTTTTTCCATCTTTCATTCCTTTCTTTAGTAGGTGCAAAGTTAGGACAATTGGTGGAAGTGTTATTTCACTATATATCGAATAAGGTTTAATAAAGTTAATATCCAATATTTCTAACTCCTTACTTCTCACTCTTAACTCTCCACTCCTCTATGCTTTCCCCACATTATTATACCAATTTAATAGAAGCCGGGTGCGACGAAGCCGGTCGTGGATGCCTTGCCGGAAGCGTTTATGCCGCCGCCGTCATCCTGCCACTTGATTATGATAATCCTGCGCTCAATGATAGTAAGCAACTCTCACATGCCAAACGTAATCAGCTGCGCGAACTGATTATACGCGACGCAGAGGCATGGGCCGTGGGCATTGTCACCCCTGAAGAGATAGACCATATTAATATTCTCAATGCAAGTTTCTTGGCTATGCATCGTGCACTCGACCAGTTGCAGGTACGACCGGAAGCGATTATTGTCGATGGAAACCGTTTCCGCCCCTATCACGATGTGCCTTATACTACGATAGTCAAGGGCGATGGTAAGTTCCAAGCCATTGCTGCGGCCAGTATTTTGGCCAAAACCTTTCGCGATGATTATATGGAATCCATTGCCAAGGAGTATCCCATGTACGATTGGCAACACAATATGGGCTATCCCACACGCAAGCATCGTGAGGCCATTAAGCAATATGGCATCACTCCTTATCATCGAAAATCGTATAATTTATTAGGAAATGAGGAACTCAGTTTGGAGTTTTGAGGTTACTGCAGAGGCTAGACAGCATTATTGTTTGGGCTTTTCAGCATTCTTGAAAGGGCTAGGCAGCGATGCTGAGAAGGCGCTGCAGAAGCCCCACCCCAACTCTCCCCCAAGGAGAGGGAGATGGTTTTAAGTTGACAAGTAGACGAGTTGAGTTTTTAAGTTCTTGAGTTGTAGGATGGAAAGTCTTTCGTCTCCCTCGTGAAAAGGCGTACATTATTAGTAAATCAACAACGGGAAACGATGTATAATCGCCGCTATAAAGTTGACGAATCTTATAGCTCGTACATCAGATAATGGCTATCGTGCATGCCCAAAGATTGATACACACGCTGGGCAACGTTGTTGTTCTTGTCGACATACAAGCGTAGAGCAGCCGCATTTTCGCTCTGAGCGACTATCTTTGCAAATTCGAACAATTCCCTAAAGACTCCCTTTCGACGTGCTGTAGGGCGTACATATACCGATTGAATCCAATAATAGGGTGCGTTACACCAGTCAGACCACTCAGTAGTGAGCATTAGACAGCCTAATACGTCGCCTGTCTCTGGGGCTTTGGCCAATAAATATGTAGCCTTGGAATCATCCTCGATGGCAGCTTTTACGCCCTCGCGTACGGTGGCATAATCCAATTTATTATCTTCACTTTCGCGTGCCATGTCCAATTGGAATTGTACGATGGTCTCTGTATCTTGCCCTGTGGCAGTTTCTATTTGGTATTGCATGTCGTTTAAAGGAGTTATGGGGAGATAAAAGGGGGAAAGGAGTTATAGCAGGAGTAATTAGAAGTTATAAGGGAGATAACGGGAGTTAATGGACAAATGTCTGTTAACTTCAAACTTTCTAGAAGTTTTTATTCCACTTACTTCTGCTAACTTCCATCCTCTCCCTCTCCTAGGAAGAGGGAGAGGATAGGTTTTATTACATCTCAGCTTTGACCATAATGGGGAAGTGGTCGGATGGGAAACGGCCGTAAGGCAATTCGTTTAAGCTGCCGTATTGCAAGATACGAATATCCTTGGTGACGAAAACGTAGTCTATACGATAATCGTTTCCGGGCTTGGGAACTTTATATCCGTGGTAGGTACAGGTTGTTCCGTAGGGTGCCTGTTGCGTAATGCGGTAGCTATCGGCCAGCAATCCGTCGCCCAAAAGGGTCTGAATAGGTTCGTCGGTAGGCACTGCGTTGAAGTCACCGGTGGCAAATACGGTGGCATCAGTGCCTGCTATCTCGCGTATTTTCTTAAGTAAAAGCTTGGAAGATTCGCGACGTGCCACCTCTCCTTCGTGATCGTAGTGCGAGTTGAAGACAAAGAATACTTTTCCGGTGAGCTTATCGCGGAACTTACCCCACGAACAAATGCGGTTGCAACACTTCGCATCCCATCCCAAGCCTACTTGATTTGGTGTCTCTGAGTACCAGAAGTCACCATGTTTCAACAGTTCGTATTTGACGCGTTTGTAGAAGATGGCCGAGTGTTCTCCATCGTCTCCACCGTCGCGTCCCTCTCCTATCCAGGCGTATTCAGGCAATTCTGCCACGCCGTCGAGCATGTGTTTGAAGCCTTCTTGCGTTCCCACGATGTCGAAATCATGGAATCGGATAAGGCTTTTGACGAGTTCTTTGCGATTGCTCCATTGGTTGATACCGTCGTCTTTGGTGTCCATGCGCAGGTTGAATGAGGCGATGGTAAGGCGTGTTTTCTGTACTTTACGAGCTTCTGCCGGTTGTAATGCGATGGTCAGAAGCACCATTGATAATAGAATGATAGTCTTTAACTGTTTCATGTTATTTGATAGTTATGATTGTATTTGCTTAACAGGGACTCGTGATGAGGATAAGATGATTGCCCAAAGTGTCGGTTGTGGCAAACAAATAGACGTCTCCACCGTCTTTCAGTCGTAGTCGTTTGCGTAGTTCAGGGGCTGAAAGAGGGAAGTTGCGAGTAGCTATATTAGCCTGATGGATGCTCGACAAGGCTGTTTTCAGGCTCTTCTTGTTCATCGAAGTGACGGCTGTGATGCGGAATCGGCGACCGGGGAAATCGGCTTGTAAATCGGTGGAAACAAATAAATGGGAGTTGGAAGCGACGGCAGTCACATCCCATTGCTTGGTGAGCAAACCATAACAACCGGCTTTCATGGCTGCAGCGTGTGGCTCATAGAGATATTTGCCGGGCGTGATATCGCCATTCAGAATACGTTGTGGATAGTTTCCTTCGGCCTCATCGTCGTAAGAGAACATTTCATTATCATTCACACAGAAGACGCGGAGCGGACTGTGTGCGGCCTTTTCACCCTCGGCTACGAGGAGCAACTCTTTACATTCGTTCTTTACCGAAACGATATGTACTTCGCAAACAGGCATGCCTTGTCGGCCCATATCGACCACGGCTTGGTGCCAATCGAGCATGGGAGAGAGTTTGATGAGTGTATAAAGAGATTTCTGTTTGAGTTGCGAAACCAGTCGAAGTACGTCGGGTGTACAGTCGGATATGGCTACTGTCTTCGCTCCTTGGGCATCTCGACGTGCCGGATCAATAAAGATGATGTCGGCAGCAGGCATTGATTCAAGGTGCTCAATGCCATTTCCGCAGATGATATGAGCCTGTGTTAGCCCTAGAAGATTAAAATTATGATGGGCAATTTCGTAGAGATGAGTCTGCTGCTCTACATAGGTGCACGATGTAAATGAACGTGCCATGAAAGAAAAGTCGACCCCAAAACCGCCTGTAAGGTCGACCAATGAGCCGGCATGTGGGCAGAGACGTTCGGCCAAACGTGCTTTATAGTGTGCCGTTTGTTCCGAACTGCATTGCTCCATGGAGAGGTGTGGAGGATAGAGTAAGCCGTCGGTGGCAGCCCATGTGGGCAACTTCGTGTAGGCAGCCTGTCGACCTGCTATTTGGTCGAGAGCCAACCTCATGTCTACATCAGGGTAGCGAGCGGCTTGAAAAGCCAACTGTCGCACATCTTCAGTGGCATGTAGACGGATAAATTCGGAAGTTGCCGTATTCATAGATACTTCTTCTCAGCGACTATTCATGATTCAATAGACTTACGGCCTTTTGTACCACGTGGTTTTGTTCGTTCATGATTTGGAAGTATTCGCTCATATCCCAAAGGTCGCGAGCAACGAGTGCCTTCAGTTGGTTGCGCAGTGTGGGGAGCGTACGTTGCAGCTCTTTGTTGTCAACGGGCTTGATCTTTTGCTTCTTAGCCTCCTCCATAATCTCGTCTATCAGACTCTGTGGCGTAGTGTAGCGGGCGTTGAAATCGGTAAAAGAAGTGTATTCTTTCTGCAAACGCTTGCGGTTATTGTCCACATACTTGAGGTTGGCGTTGATGATAATACTCTTGGCAGCCAACTGACGGTGCAGAGATGTGTACTGCGTAGTGTCGAGTGGAACGAAGTAATCGGGCATGATACCACCACCACCGTAGACAGTTCGCTTGAGTCGAAGGGTCTGATACTTCAGCGAATCGGCAAAGTGGATGCTGTCGGCACTATAGAGTTCGCCATGCTTGAAGCGCTTTTCGAGGTCCATACCATAGTCTTCGTTGTCGCCTTTGGTATAGGGCTTTTGGATGCAACGGCCCGTTGGGGTGTAGTAATGTGCGATGGTGAGGCGAATCATAGAGCCGTCGGGAAACTCGATGGGGCGTTGAACGAGCCCTTTACCAAAGCTTCGTCGGCCTACTACCTGACCTCTGTCTTGGTCTTGGATGGCACCGGTGACAATCTCGGCAGCCGATGCCGAGAATTCATTTACAAGCACAATGACCTTTCCATCGAGCAATTTGCCATCGCCCTGAGCACGGTATTCTTGACGTGGAACGGTGCGCCCTTGGGTATAGACTATCAAATCGTTCTTGTGGAGGAACTCATTTGCTATTTGGACAGCAGCCATAAGATAGCCTCCACCATTCTCTTGAAGGTCGAGAATGAGGTCACGCATACCTTGCTGTTGTAGTTTCTTGACGCTTTCCATGAACTCGTTATAGGTAGTAGCACCAAATCCTTCGATGCGAATATAGCCTACTTGAGGCCGAATCATGTAGGTAGCGTCGATGGTTTTAACGGGTATTTTGTCGCGTGTAATAGTGAAAGTGAGACGGTCGGCAATGCCTCTTCGGATGACACCAAGCTTTACTTTCGTGCCTTTAGGGCCACGCAAGCGTTTCATAATATCTTCTTTCGCCATCTTGACACCGGCAATGGCGACACCATCGACACTGACAATACGGTCGCCGGCAAGTATTCCCATACGCTCGGAAGGTCCACCGGTGACCGGTTGGATGACGAGTAGCGTGTCTTGAACCATGTTGAACTGCACGCCTATACCCTCGAATGAACCCTCAAGTGGTTCGTTCATGCTTTTTGTTTCCTTTGCTGTGGTATAGGAAGAATGTGGATCCAGCTTCGACAGCATGCCTCTGATGCCGTCTTCTATCAGTTTCTCTTCGTCCACACTGTCCACGTACAGGTTGTTGATAGCCATTTCTGCTATCTGTAGCTTACGCATATTGTTATTTGTTTGTGCTTGTACTGCACAGACAAACGACAATAATATAAAAGCGAAGAGATAAGAGGCAAGAGAATGGGAATGGCTCTTACACTCTAAAATACTTTTATTTAGGCTCTTTCTTCTATTTTCTAATGTATTCATGAAAGTTCTCTTCTAATATTTGATTCTATAGATTTTGCCATCTACCTCTTATCTTTTCGAGAAACAAATTTATAAGTCTGCTTCTTCTGGAATATCCTCTTCCACTACCAAGTTGTCGATGATGAAGTTCTGGCGCTCCATAGTATTCTTGCCCATGTAGTATTCCAAGAGCTTCTGTACTTGGTCGTTTTTGTGGAGAGTGACTTGTTCCAAGCGCATGTCTGGGCCGATGAAGTGGGCAAACTCTTCCGGACTAATCTCTCCAAGTCCTTTGAATCGGGTGATTTCCGGGTCCGGACCGAGGCGTCGGATAGACTCTTTGCGTTCCTCGTCGGTATAACAATAATGCGTGATAAAGTCGTTTTTACGCTCGCCTTTACGCAGTTTGGCATCGGCTTCTGCAATCACTTCCTTGTCTTTTATTTTCGTTCTGCGATTACGAACACGGAACAATGGAGTCTGTAACACGTATACATGTCCCTTCTTTATGAGTTCCGGGAAGAACTGAAGGAAGAAAGTGATGATGAGTAAGCGAATATGCATGCCGTCAACATCGGCATCGGTGGCAACAATCACCTTGTTGTAACGCAGCATATCCAACCCGTCTTCTATGTCGAGAGCGGCCTGTAAAAGGTTGAATTCCTCGTTTTCATAAACCACTTTCTTGGTCAATCCAAACGAATTAAGGGGCTTTCCACGCAGTGAGAATACCGCCTGTGTGGTCACATCGCGACTCTTGGTGATGCTTCCACTGGCCGAATCACCCTCCGTAATAAAGATACAACTCTCTTCTTTACGTTCGTTCTTTGCGTCACAGAAGTGTACTCTACAGTCGCGAAGTTTACGGTTGTGGAGGTTAGCTTTCTTTGCTCGCTCACGTGCCAGTTTGGTAACGCCGGCCATAGCCTTTCGTTCGTGTTCGCTCGATTGTATCTTTTGCTGCATCACCTCGGCCACGGCAGGATTTTTATGCAGATAGTTGTCAACCTCAGTTTTGAGGAAATCGCCCACAAACTTGTTCACACTTACGCTTCCTTCTTGCGGACTCATGGTGAGAGACCCTAACTTTATCTTCGTTTGGCTTTCAAAAAGAGGTTCCTCAACGTTGATAGCAATAGCGGCAACCAGTCCGTTTCTAATGTCCGTATACTCGTAACCTTTGTTGAAAAACTCCTTGATGGTACGCGCAATGTGCTCCTTGAATGCCGTCTGATGGGTTCCGCCTTGCGTCGTATGCTGTCCGTTGACAAACGAATGATACTCCTCTCCATACTGATTGGTGTGTGTAAAGGCTATCTCGATATCCTCTCCTGCGATGTGGATGATAGGATATAGTCCGTCGTTAGTCATGTTGTCGCTCAACAAATCCTCCAGTCCGTTGCGGCTGTGGATACGTCTTCCGTTGAACATAATGGTCAGTCCTATGTTCAGGTAAGTGTAGTTGCGCAGCATATTCTCCACGATGTCGTCGTGAAAGCTATAGTTTTTGAACAGCGTCTTGTCGGGTTCAAAGTAAATACACGTTCCGTTTTCGTCTTCAGAGTCTTCAGTTGTATCTTTAATAAGCTTACCACATTCAAACTCAGCGACCCTTACTTTACCGTCTCTGTACGACGATGCGGTGAAATGAGAGCTGAGTGCATTCACAGCTTTCACACCTACTCCATTCAGACCGATACTCTTTTTGAAGGCCTTCGAGTCGAATTTACCGCTTGTGTTCAACTCTGATACGGCCGAGATAAGACTTCCTTGTGGGATTCCACGGCCATAGTCGCGCACCGTCACGCGCAAGTGATCCTCTATATCAATCTCTATGCGCTTACCGGCATTCATCTTAAACTCGTCAATAGAATTGTCGATGACTTCCTTCAGTAGCACGTAGATACCGTCTTCGGGCAACGTTCCATCGCCTAATCGGCCGATATACATACCCGGTCGAGTACGGATGTGTTCCGTACCCGACAGTGTTCGGATGTTATCTTCGTTGTAGACGACTTGTTCTGTCTGTGGTATATTGTCCTCTTCTTTCATATATCGTTGGTTGTTATTCTTTTATCAATTGTTTCTTATAGCACCTGTGGCGTTTATGTTGTATGGATTCTAGATATTGCCATTGGCTTTGTACCCCTTCGTTGGTTTCCATCTGAGGCAGAGCTTCGGCAATTTTGAAACCATATTCTTGGCACTGTTGTATGAGTTTATTGAAGATAAGGGCATTCACTCCCTTGCTTCTGTATTCGGGAAGAACGCCTATCAATAACAAGTCTACCACCTCTGTACGGTGCCATAGTGCCACTTTCAACATTTCCCACCAACCAAGTGGCCACAGGTTTCCATTGCATTTGCGTAGCGCTTGAGAGAAAGATGGGAACGTAACGCCGAACCCTACCGGCTTGCCGGGATTGTTTCCATCTTCTATAACCGATATGAGATTCACGTCGGCTATACGCATATAGGATTCTACGAGTTGTTTTATCTGTCGTTCTGACAGCTGCGAGAACCCATAAAGGTTTTTATATGTAATGTTCAGTAAGTCGAATATTTTGCGTCCATACCCCTCTTTCAGTATTTCTCTACGTGTGAGTTGGTGTGCATGCAGGTTGTATCGCTGCTCTATCATCGCGCTGAGTTTGCCGAATTTTTCCGGTATTTTCTCTGGTACTTTGATGAGATACTCCTTATAGTCGTTGTCTTTTTCAAATCCACCGAGCCTTTCCATGTGGTCAGCATAGTAAGGATAGTTGTAATTGGTATACATTGTTTCGAGCTGATCAAATCCTTCTATCAGCATTCCTTCGCGATCCATATCGGTGAATCCCAATGGTCCTGCCATCACATCCATACCCTTGTTGTGTCCCCACTCTTCCACTGCGTTGAGCAGACTGCGGGATACTTCAATGTCGTCTACAAAGTCGAACCATCCGAAACGTACGGTATTGTTCTTCCATGCCTCGTTGGCGCGTTCGTTGATGATACCTGCGATGCGTCCAACCGGTTTCCCCTCGCGATAAGCCATAAAGTAAATGGTTTGGCAACATTCGAACGATGCGTTCTTATTCTTGTCGAGTGTAGCCATCTCCTCGCTGTATAAGAAGGGTACAGCATACTCACAATCGCGGTATAAGTCGTTTCTGAACTTGATAAACTCCTTCAGTTGTTTACGGCTCGTTATCTGTCTTACTTCTATATTGCTCATCAATTTTTATAGATAAAAGGCTTCTTGGCCGCGTTATTGTGTGATGGTTTTCTTGTAACAGTTACGACGTTTGTGCAACGTACGTTCCAGATATTCCCATTGACTCTGCACATTCTCGTTGCTCTCTATCTCTACCTGACTCTCCCCCCACTTGAAGCCGTAGGCTTGGCAGCGTGGTATGAGGTCGGCAAATAGCAAGGCGTTGGTTCCCTTGGCACGGTATTCGGGCAGCACACCCATCAGTAATAGGTCTACACCCTCCGTCTTATGACACTTAATGGCGCGTAACAGGTGCCACCAACCCATTGGCCACAGTCGTCCACGGTGGCACTTTTGCAAGGCTATAGACAGCGAGGGAATGGTGATACCGATACCACACAGCTTCTTATCGGCATTCCAGTCTTCCACTAAAGTGATAAGATTCAGGTCGGCCAATTTCAAGTACATATTGATATATTGGTCTATCTGCCTGTCTGAGAGCTCTGAGTATCCGTACAAGTCTTTATAAGTTGAGTTGATGAGTTCGAATATTTTTCGTCCGTATCCCCCTTCAAAGACATCCTTCTTCGTAAGTTTTTTTACGTGTAGATTGTATCTTGACTCTATCATTGATGCTATCTTGGCGAATTTTTCAGGTATGGTATCCGGCACGGCTATTTTGTATTCTACATACCGATTGTCCACTTCAAAACCTCCGATGTGCTCAATGTGTTGTGGATAGTAGGGATAGTTGTAGATAGTAGGCATTGTGCCCAACTGGTCAAATCCCTCTATCAGCATTCCTTCCGGGTCCATATCGGTGAATCCCAATGGCCCCACTACGTGTTGCATTCCTTTCTGTCGGCCATAGTCTTCTACGGCTTTGAGCAGTGCGCGCAACACCTCTTCGTCGTCTATGAAGTCTAACCATCCGAATCTAACGTTCATTTGGCCCCACTTATCGTTGGCTTTATGATTGATGATGGCAGCCACACGCCCTACTAACTTACCTTCTTTGTAAGCCAAATAGTATTCGGCTTCGCAGAAGTCGAAGGCAGCATTCTTGTTCGGGCTGAGTGTGTTTAGTTCATCACTGAATAGGTTTGGGACGTCATATGGGTTCCCTTTGTATAAGTCATAGTGGAACTCGATAAAATCTTTGAGTTCCTTCTTAGATTCTACCTTCTTGATTTCTACAGATGGCATCTTTTCTTTCTTTTACTATTTACTTCGAAATCACTATCTCAATATACTGAACATCCGACAAAGATTGCCTCTGTTCACTATGTTTAGAAAACGTTGATTTCTAATGATTTATCGTTGATATAGGTCTACAAAATTACATAATTTAGCGCAGAAAAGCAAATAATAAGGTGAAAAAGCATAGCGATGCCGGATTGCTTGAGTTGCATGGACTGGCTCTTCATGTGTTCTTTTGTGTCTTCTCTTAACTTCGGCAATACACCAAGGCGGCTATTTGTAGGATAAGGAGTAGTGGTACAAGGATGCGAAACTTCCAATGCTGTGTCTTGTGGTGGAATAAGCGCATGCCCAGAAAAGCTCCCATGGCTCCGCCAATGAAGGCTAAAAATAGGAGCACCACTTCTGAAATGCGCCATTGATGATGCCGAGCTTTCCATTTATCTATGCCGTAGGCTGCCAGTGTTATGATATTGATGCCGAGGAGATATAGGGTGACGAGTTGTAGAGTCATTTCTTTCTGAATTGATGTTTGAATATTTGTTGTAGATGTCGGAGTGTGGCACGAGGCGAATAGAATAGCATACGCGGACCGCTCCACCGCATCACTTGCCGTATCTTCTCGCGCATTTGCGGCGTATAACAATGCACCGGACAGTCTTTACAGGCATGTTTATCTACACCAAAAGGACAATGGTCAATACGCCGGCAAGCATAGTTGATGAGTTCCACGTATTCCCTTGACGGCGCGTCTTGGTGTAGGTGATGCCTGCAATAGAGTTCTATCATCAGGCGAATGGTTTGTTTATCCTGTTCTATTTGGTTGATTGATTTCACAAGTTTCTTTTTTATTGGGGAGTCTTATCAGACTCTTTTATTGTTTCGTCTTTGTTTCCGGAGGTTTCCGCTTCGCTCCAACCCCCGGCTATTGATGGGTTGTTCTTTAGACAATGTAGCCATGTTCAGGGTTGTCCATCCCTCTGTTTGGCGTTTATTGATATGTTATCTTTCGTCCGATGTAGGCATTTGGGATTCATCAGTCCAAAGGACTGCCTTTTCATAGCCGTGGCCCTTTAGGCCTACGGAAAGGAGATTGATAAGGGAATCCAGTCTGAAAGACTGCCCAATAGGGTACTTCTTCTCATCCCTCTCTATGAAGGAGAGGGCGAATAATTTCTTTTAATTGTAATGTTTTTTCCCTTTATGTGGGAAGTAGAGAGCGTTTTTACGCTTTCGTTTCACTCTACCTTGCTGGCTACGAAGGGCTTATTCTTCGGACAATATATTCTACTTGTCAACTCGTCTACTTAGCCATTTCCAGACTGCAGGGCTGTGGCAGCATTACTGCATCGCCCATTCAGCATTGCTGTTAAGGCTTTACAACGATGCTGCTGTGGCTTGGCAGCGAATCATTCTTTGCTTCCCGAATTCGTCATGTCGTGTCTCTATCTCTTCAAACCCTATCGTCTGTAGCATTTGAGCGGTCTCTTGGGCATAGAGAGGGTTGATTTCAAAGTAGAGTTTTCCACCCGGTTTCAGGGCTCGATGGGCATATTGGGCAATGGCCCGATAAAACAATAGTGGGTCGTCGTCTGGCACAAAGAGAGCTAATGAGGGCTCGTGTTCAAGCACATTCGGCTCCATGTCGGCCTTTTCTCGAAAGCAGATATAGGGTGGATTTGACACGATGACGTCCCAACGGTGCTCATCGGTCGGTGGTTGCAGGGCATTTTGTTTGGTAGTATTCACTTGTGTGCCGAGTCTGTATGCATTCTCCGTGGTCACTCGCAAGGCCGTATCTGATATATCCCATGCCGATATGTGCGCCATGGGGAGTTCAGCTGCCAGTGTCACGCTAATACATCCGGAGCCACAGCCTATGTCGAGGATGTCGCACGTATGTTTGTTCTCTGCGATAATCCATCTACATAGCTCTTCCGTTTCGGGACGTGGGATGAGTACGCCCGGCTCAACTCGAAACGTCCGTCCCATGAATTGCGCCTCACCAAGGGCATATTGCACTGGTTCTCCGGTCTCTAGTCGCCGCATCAATGCCTCTAATTCTCGTGTGTCGTCATCGTTTAGATTGCCGATAGCGCCACAAGCAATGTCAGTATAGGTCATTGTAAAACGAGTTTCCAGCATCAACCGTACGATGGATGCGGCTTCGTGGTCATCGTATAGAGGTGTCAGGCGTTGCCAAAGAGATCGAAATGTGGACATAGATATGGAGTTGTATTTAATAAGATTCAGTCAGGAGAATTGATTGTTATTAATATTGGGGAGTCTTATCAGACTCTTTTATTGTTTCGTCTTTGTTTCTGGAGGTTTTCGCTTCGCTCCAACCCCCGGCTATTGATGGGTTACTCTTCGGACAATGTAGCCACATTCAGGGTTGTCCATCCTTCTGTTTGGCGCTTATTGGTATGTTATCTTTTGTCCTATGTAGGCATTTAGGGCTCATCAGTCCGAAGGACTGCCTTTTCATAGCCGTGAGCCTTTAGGCCTACGGAAAGGAGATTGGCAAGAGATTCCAGTCTGAAAGACTGCCCATGATGTTACCTGATTAGGCATATATTATTCGCAAAGTTAGGTAAAATCATTGGGAAGAGTGAATGGATGATGTGGAAAAATACTATCTTTGTTGTATAGACAGGAAGGCATAGCATCGCTGTGGCCGTCAAACGACGAGGAAATATGGAAGAAAATAAATGGAACTATCACGATGATACCATTACTTTAATGCAACAACAAATCGATGAACGCTACATGCGTCGGTGTATCCAACTGGCTAAGAATGGGCGACAGAATGCCAAACCTAATCCGATGGTGGGAGCTGTCATCGTAGCCGACGGACGCATTATTGGCGAGGGCTACCATGTACGATGCGGGGAGGGGCATGCCGAGGTGAATGCTTTCGCCTCTATTCGTAAAGTAGACGAGGCTTTATTACGCCAAGCAACGGTCTACGTGAGCCTTGAACCTTGTGCACACTACGGCAAGACGCCTCCTTGTGCCGACCTGATTGTGAGCAAGGGGGTGCGTCGTGTGGTGTGCGGATGTGTCGATTCATTTGCCAAAGTGCAGGGACGTGGTATCCAACGTATCCGTGAAGCAGGTATAGAGGTGACAGTCGGTGTGCTCGAAGAGGAATGTCTGTGGCTCAATCGTCGCTTTAGCACGTTCAATACCGAGCAGCGCCCGTATATCATCTTGAAGTGGGCGCAGACAGCCAATGGTTTTCTAGACAACCATGGACATGCACTGGCTATTTCAAACGAATTTACGCGTATGCTCTCCCATCAACTACGAGCTGAAAACGATGCCATTCTTGTAGGGCGAATGACCGACGAGCGTGAGCATCCAGCATTGACTGTGCGCGACTGGAGTGGAGGGAGTCCGCGCCGGTTGGTACTCAGCCACAAGACACCAATTCCGGAATTGCTCCACCGGTTGTATGAAGATAAGGTGCAATCGCTCATCGTCGAGGGGGGAGCCAAGACCCATAAGAGTTTCATAGAAGCCGGATTGTGGGATGAAATACGCGTAGAAACGAGTGTACAGGTAGTCGATGACGGTACGTCTGCCCCTGTATTACCCACTGACGTAACTCTGTATAAAAGTGAATTGTATGATGGAAACGAGATAGTTTGGTATCGGAAGCGTGGATGAGAAGCTGAGTAAACGGAAGACAAGTTGACAAATATACACTTATAATTGATATGAAACGAGTATTTTATTTCTATTGGCTACCCTGCTATTAGCAGGATGCTCAAGCGAAGAGGTTTTTAGTAGTGGCTTCACAATGTACTTTTTATTGTGAAGGAGAATCCAATTTGGTTTTTCGCGAATATATAGTCAAATATGAGGGGCAACAGAGTTGGACTACTACTCAATATATCGAGAACTTTGAGTATGAACCGGGTTATGAATATAGGTTGGACGTTTCACAAAGCAAGGATGGTACGTTTGCTGTGAAAAGGGTCTTGTCTAAAGAAAAGAAGGAATCAGAAAACATGGGTACATACAGGAAATACGATTTTAGTTGGCCAAAGTTATTAGATTGTAATACTTTATATGACAAATGGTATAAGAAATAAATAAGATCAAGAAGAAAGTCTTTCCTTATACTTCCTAGAATAGAAAGACTTTCTCTTATTATAATAAAATACCATACTTTTGGGAGAAGCCTAGATAAGTGTTCCTTTTATTCCCTATTCGCCAAGCCTAGACAAAGTACGCTAAACTTCACGTTGCCGGCTCGTAATAGCTCTTGTGCGCACGAACAGATAGTGGCACCGGTGGTTACAATGTCGTCTATAAGAAGAATATGGTGGCCTGTGATACTGGTGTCTTTCAGTCGAAAGGCGTCTTCTACGTTCTCTGTGCGTTGCCAACGGTCGCGTAGAGTTTGGCTACCCCCGAAGGTAATGCGCTCCACAACGTCTTTCTTTAAAGGTAATCCCGTCGCTTCTGCCACTCCGCGCGCTATCTCCACACTTTGATTATACCCTCGTTGGCGTTCTCGTTTCTTATAAAGAGGGATGGGAATAATCATGTCGATACCCTCGAAGAAGCCTGCTTGCATGCAGTCGCGAGCCAACATGTGCCCCAGTTGATAGCCTATTTCGGGATGGTGGTGATATTTCAGGTCGTAGATAAGCCGACTTTCGGGCGCATGGCTGGTGTAGTAAAAGAAGGCAACGCAGCGTTCGACAGGTATCAGTCCCCAAAACATCTTGGCCATTTCGTTATCGTAAGGCTGCAATTCAAAACCGGTTCGGGGCAAATGGAGGTTACATCGACCGCACATCACCTGTTCGTCGACACTCAACCGACGACCACACACCGCACAACAACGTGGTGCTATGACATCTAGGAGCGCTTTGCCCCAATCACTCCATCGGCTCATCGAAATCGCCCTCCAGACATTGGCGTATGAGTGAATAGTCGAAACCGCGCCCCATGGCAAACTTGATGAGTTTCATATTGCGTTCGTAGTCGCTGGCCGCCTTGATGGATTTCTGCTTGTTTCGCAACAAAGGGCGCAGCACATTCAGATACTCTTGGTCGTCAATCTCATCGAGTACGGGCATATAGACGGCTCGTTCCACATGTTTGGCATAGAGGGCTTGCTCTACTTTGCGACGTCCCCAACCATTGTAACGTATCTTGTCACGGGCAAAAGCATGTGTATATCGGGCATCGTCTACGTATTTTTCTTCTATGAGATGTGCCATGATGCGTGTTTGTGCGGCCTCATCAATACCCCATCTACACATCTTGTCGAGCATCTCACCGCTGCAATGTTCGGCTTGCGAGCAGAGGGCAGAGAGTTTAAAGAGAGCCTGTTGTTCGGTCATTTCTTTCATGTTCCTTGTTTTTCTAGTTGTTAAGACGCCTTCGAGGCTTCTGTTTCAGAGTCGGACAGCCATACAAAAATACGCTTTTTAGGCGATTTCAGCTTTGTACTCTCTTCTTTTTTTTCGTAAATTTGCAAAAGAGAATTCATCTATATAAAACCAAGAGACAATGAAAATTTATATCAGTCGACTGGTGATGCTTGCCATAGCGGCATTCACCATGCTCACGGTTACGGCCAAACCCAAAGACCGTGTGGTTGTAGCCTACGTTTGTTCGTGGACCGATCTTCGGCTTCCTGACCCCATGCTTATGACCCATATCAACTATGCTTTCGGCCATGTGAATAAGGCCTTTAACGGTGTTGATATTCAGAATCCGCCATTTTTAGAGAAGGTGGTGGCTCTGAAGAAGCAGAATCCAAACTTGAAAATCAACCTATCAATAGGTGGATGGACGAGTGGAAACTTCTCTGAGATGGCAGCTACACAGGCTAATCGTACGGCTTTTGCCCGCGATTGCCGGCGTATCGTAGACAAGTATGGACTCGATGGTATCGACATTGACTGGGAATATCCTACCAGTAGCGAGTCGGGCATCTCTTCTTCGCCCGATGACACCAAGAATTTCACGCTGCTGATGCGCGACCTTCGTAAAGCTCTAGGAAGCAAGAAGCTATTGACTATTGCTACTATCCAAGACGGACTGTATATTGATTTCCGTGCATGTGTGAAGTATTTGAATTTCGTTAATATTATGGGTTACGACCAGTCTAACCCGCCGATGCACCATACCACCATTCATCGCTCTCCCCTATCGGGCCATATCAGTCTAGAGGAAGGTATCGATGCACATATCGAGAATGGTGTACCACCGGAGAAGTTGACTTTGGGTATGCCTCTCTATGGTCGTGGCGACCATAGTAATAAGATACTGGATAAGTTTATGAAGACCGGTTTTACCGATGGGCGTTATGTAGAACGTTGGGACAGTATCGGCGAAGTACCTTACCTAGCCGATAAGACTGGTAAGTTGGTATGGGGCTTTGATAATCCCCGGTCGTGGGCTGCCAAGTGCCAATATATCATTGATAGAGGCTTGTTAGGCGGTATGTATTGGGAGACGACGGAAGACAATGCTCAGCGAGATGGGCAGGTAACTATTTATGAATCGTTGTTGAAAAACAATAAGGGTACGATTCCATTGAAGCATGTACTTGTGTTGACCGGTGGAAAATCAGTAGCTGTGGTTCGCCAAATGATAGAACAACTGAAGCAACTTGGAGAGAAATGCCATTTTGACGTGACGGAATTAGCCGACGATGCTGCTTATACGCCGGAATACTTTGATCGTTTCCACTTGATATATCAGTTGGATGCCAACCTCTCGAAGTGGGGTAACCAAGCTCGTAAAGAGTTTGAAACCTATGTGGATGCGTCGCACGGAGCTTTCTTTGCAGTCACAGATGCTACGGTGAAAGGTTGGGATTGGTACAACGCATTCAGTCAAGACCTGCGTGTATGTCCATTGAATGAGAAGTATTGGAGCAATACCACGAAGATGGGACGCAATCTCTTCTGTGTAGGGAACGATGCCAAGGCAGAGGAAGTGATACCTCTTTTGATGAAATAAGAATCTGGACGATTCGTATATAAAAATAGGCCTGTCCATTTGGACAGGCCTATTTGCATGTTATGAATATTGAGTTGGCTTACTTCTTCTTCAAGTCGTAGTTGAGACCTGTGGCACTTTCCTGCAACTCATCAGAAACCATACGGAGTGTAGAGTCGTTAGGTTGTGTGAAGTAGAGGTCGTTGGCATCGCCTAGATGAAGCTTCAAGCCCTTTACTTGCTTGCCATCAACGGTCTTCTCAATGTTTTCTGCCTTACCAGTGTAGTTGTTGGTCTGGTCTTGACCATTCTCTGCTTCGAGATAAGTCTCAACAACTGCGAATCCCAATGTAGAATCGTTAGCCAGTTTTACAGTGTAACGAGTACCGGGACCATCGGCAGCGGGAACAGTACCTTCGAATACGGTAGTGTCGGCAACTGCTGCTACAGAGTCCGTACTTTCTGAATTTGCTCCAGTTTTAGACTTGGGTTGGCAAGATGCGATCAAAGCACCGGCAGCCAACAACATAATAAATGTTTTTTTCATTATTGCTGCTTAATTAAATTAATCGGTTGCAAAGGTAAGGATATATGAATATCATCCTATGCGAACTCGTGTTATTATTGGTTAAAAATAGATTTTATAATCACATTTTGATGCTGAAACCGGCTACTAACCATGTTCCGGGTTGTGGCACAATACCATAGTCTACGTACTTCTTGTTGAGCAGATTGTTGCCCACAATGTAGGCTTGGTAGTGTTTGGCATCCCATGATAAACGTGTGTCGAGCAATCCAAAGGTGGCATATCGACATACTGCTCCATCGCTATTGGTATAGGAGCCTGTACGTTTTTGTAGTCGATAATTCAATGCAAGATGCAGATTCCGCCAAAGATGGGTACGCAGATTGGCAACCAATTTATGGCGTAGATATTCCAAAGCATATTGACTCTGGATACCATCGGCCTCATGTCGGTCTTGATTAATATAGCTATAAGCCACTGAAAGACGCTCTAAAATACGCTGTGAAGGCAGTAAATGAGCGAGCGACATGTCTACGTTGGTCTCTATGCCCAACGCATTGATACGGCCGAAATTGACCGATTTCCACACATTATCAGCTTGACGGGTATCGCGAATCCAGTCGATGAGGTTTTTATAGTGGTTGTGATAGATACTAGCACTGGCACTAATGGCATTTGAACGGAATTTCACACCGGCTTCAAGAGCCGACAACTCTTCGGGCTTCAAGTGTTTATCGGCAAAGTAACCATCTTTCTTTAGGTAGAGTTCGGTGACCGATGGCATGCGAAGCGAGGTGTTGTAAGAAGCATATACTTTCCAGTTGTTGCCAATACGGTAACCGGCATCGATACCCGGATAGACGCGCATGTTCATCTCTGCCCAACTGTTTTTGACAGCAACTAGACCGGCAGAGAGCGTAAAACGCTGTAGGATGAGGTTGTGCTCAAGGTTGAGGCTGATGTTGGTGCGGTTCAATCCCAATGTATAATCGCGGTCGGTACCATGGATATGTCGTGGAGTGTTGAGCGGTTCTCCGAGATTTCCACTCACCAAGTCTTCGTTGCGCAGCTCGGCACCGAAGGCTGTACGTCCCAAAGACCAGTCGAAATAACTGTTGAGGTTGACACCGTAGATATCGGTACGATGGTAGTTGAATGGAACCTTATCAAGCTTTCCACGGAAGAACTCAAACCTATCCATATTGCGATTCCAATAAATGGATGGTCGGAAATGTAGGCGTCCCTGCTTGGTGAGGGCTTGTACAGCCGTATAAGTCTTGAAAGTGTGTTCAAATTGATCGTCGGATTTGGGGCTATAGAATGTATTGCTTCCTACATTCTTGGTAGATAAGCCGGCGTGCCAATTCACGGTGACGCTGTTATCGTCGTAACGTCCTTGATAGAAAGCTTTGCCACCACGGTAATCGGCATTGAGACTACCGGCCTTGTTACGACTGTACCCATCGCTACGGGCATAACTTCCGGAGACGGAATGTGCCCAATGTTCGCGCGAGTAGTAGGTGCGTGCACCGACATTTAGATAACCGTAGCTGCCGGCTTCTACATGGGCTGAGGCTCCAGACTGTTTAGGAATACGTGTAACGATGTTGATGGCGCCGAGCAAGGAAGACGTTCCGTAGATGCGTCCGGCGGGGCCTTCCAGCACTTCTATGCGTTCGATTTCAGAAATATCAACCGGGAAATCGAAGGCGTTGTGTGCTGTCTGCGGGTCGCAGATGTTAATACCGTTGAGTAGAATTGTGATTTGCTCACTGTTACTACCTCTGATGCTGACGTCGGTTTGAGTGCCTAAAGGACCTCGTTGTCGTACATCGACGCCTACAGCATATTTCAGCAAATCATTAATACTTTGTACTGGAGCGGCCGCAATGTCGGCTTTGCTCAGTACAGTGACCATTCTCGCTTGCTGACTTTGTGTCAGCGGTGCTCTCGATGCCGTCACACTGACTTCGTCGAGGCTCACTTCACGTCCGTTGTCATAGAGAGCAGAGTCTACATTGGCAGTCTGAACGGTGCTTACTCCCTCTGCTTTCGCGTGAGAGAGTGTTGCGATGCTCAACGTGCCAACGAGCACTTCGCGTCCCAATACGGAGAAGAGAGCATAGCCCTTGTTCGAGAAATGCTTGAACTTGAGGCTACAGCGCTTGTTGAAAAATTGTTTGTACATGAATTATTAAATACTGATTTGTATAAAAACAGTTGCAAAGGTACGATAAAATAGTGATTCTTCAAAGTATTTCGATTCATTAAATAGTCGAACGAACGAATAGCAAAGGGGGTACGAAGATAAATGAGCGTATACCTAATAATAGCAATCTTGCCATCTTGCAGAAGACTGTA